>NZ_FNIN01000001.1:300000-487317 GCF_900104045.1 Desulfonauticus submarinus | reverse complement strand
AACGCTAAGGTCAGCGGCGAGCGAGTAGCGAGTCCGCTGGACCGCCTTGTTAGATTACTTTATTATTTCTATAATTCTATTTATTACTTCTTGCAGCTTATGAATTTTCAAACTACCTATTTTATATAAAATTATATCTTTATCTGCTGTAAATATTTTATTAGGTCTTATATTACTTTCTTGTCTTAAGCCTCCTGCTGCAAAGTCATCATCTTTTAGGTCTATTGCATACTTATCTTTTATATTTTTACTTGTTATTTGACACAAAATTAAATCATATCCTTCTAAATTTGAAATTATTAATGCTGGTCTTCTTTTGCTTCCGCTTAAATCAGAAAAAGGAAAAGGAATAACCACTACATCTCCTTTTATAAATTTTTCCATGCTTCATCTTCCTCTGGAAGAAGCCAATCTTTTGATAGAGATTGCTCACTTAAATATAGGGTTTCTTTTCTTTGAGCTTTTAATTGCAAATATTCTATAAAATCCATTAGTTCTTTTTTATATATCAATGGTAGTTCTCGTATTTTTTCTAATAATTTTTCTTCATCTCGAAGTTCTACTTCCATTTTTTGTTTTCTCCTTTTTATTAATCTAACGTCCAAGCTCACCTGCCGCTATGGAGCGCAGCGGAATAGCGGTCAGGTGGAGCAATTTGTTATGTTTTTGGTGGTAATCCAAGTTGCTTCCTAATTAAACCTTCGAGTCTGTTTGATTGATCATATTCTTTGGTATTCGAAAAACCGATAAGATTTTTTGCAGCTTTTTGGGGATCATATCCCTTTATTCTTAACCATTTCTTATACCAACCTGGTAATTGCTCTATAGCTGCTGCTAATTCAGAAGAAGTTTGTCTATTGGCAAGAACTCTTTCTCGATAAAGATTTTTCATATCACTGTTTAATTCATCAGCATTTATAACCTGTGCGTAGTAAATAAAATTCATTAATATTTTATACTTAATATTTCTATATCTCAAAATAGGTTGCATCCAAAATGTTGTAATCCACCATCCTATTGCACCTGCAACGACACCTATAATCGCCGTTAGTATCGTTACGTTCATAATTATTATACCCTACTAAAACATAACATATTCATATTTATTATCTTTAATCTCCGCCAATTATTTTCTACTTACTTTATTTTTATTGTCAATAATATTTGTCAATATCTTGGTAAACAGGTTGGTTTTAAGGGAAAGGAGAAAGTTTTAGGTGTTAGTTATTTTGTATACGATTATATTAGTTGATAATATTTAAATCCTAAAATATAGGATATTACAATATGTGTTTGTATCTATAATTTTATGATTAAAGAGCGAAAGTTGTTTTTGTTTAATAGTTAATTAAAGAAAAATAATTTATTTTTTTGAGAATTTCTGCGAGGAGAGGGAAGATAGGAGAAATAAAGAAATTTGCAATTCTATATCAAATATATATTTCTGGTGCCCCCGCCAGGACTCGAACCTGGGCTAACCGGGATTAGGAATCCCGTGCTCTATCCGCCTGAGCTACGGGGGCAAAGCGAGTTGGTTCTATAGATTTTTTTTGTTTTTGGCAACTTTTTTTACTAATGTTTTATGGTTTTGACCGTAGGATACATCTTTTTGTTATCCTCTTATTTTAAATTCCACATATAGTTAATTTTCTAAAAGAATTATTTTACTTGCCTCTATTTTTCTTCATTGATATTTATTTTAAGGAGGTTTTTTTATGAAAATTATTTGGGCATATTTAAGCCTGATTGGTGCTACTTTTTTATGGGGGAGTTCTTTTGTTGCCTTAAAAGTAGCAGTAAATTTTTACTCTCCTTTTGTAGTTATTTTTTTTAGAATGTTTATTGCCTGTGTTGTTTTTATCTTTATATGGTCTAGAATTAAACCCACTTCTTTATCTATTAAACAGGTTAAGCTTATACTTTTAATGTGTTTTTTTGAACCATGTCTCTATTTTTTATTTGAAGGATTTGCTTTAAAATACACTTCTGCTGGGCAGGCATCTCTTATTGTTTCTACATTACCTTTGATGGTTGCAATTTTAGCTTGTTTTACTTTAAAAGAAAAAGTTAATTTCAATACAATTTTTGGTTTTTTATTAGCTATATCAGGAGTTGTATTACTGACCATGGCAAGTGATGTTAATATGCATAGTCCTAGTCCTTTTTTAGGTAATTTATTAGAATTTATAGCAATGATAACTGCATCTGGTTATATTATTTTAGCTAGGTACTTAAGCGCAACTTTTCATCCTTTTTTTCTTGCTTTTGCTCAAGCATTTATTGGAGCAGTATTTTTTCTGCCCTTTATGTTATTGTTTGGGGATATAAATAGTCTTGAACTAAAGTTTTGGCCTGTGGTTTCCATTGTTTATTTGGGTTTTATGGTTACTTTTTTGGCTTATTCTTTATATAATTTTAGCTTAAGTAGATTAGAAGCAAGTAAAGCTTCTGCCTTTACAAATTTAATACCTGTTTTTTCTATTGGTTTGAGTTGGTTTTTGTTGGATGAGAAATTGAATAGTGTGCAAATAATAGGAATAGGTTTGGTTGTGTTAGGGATAATTTATAGCCAAAATTTTTTAAGATTTTTAAAAAAAGTTTAGATCATGAAAGCTACGTTGGTTTATTTTATTTTAGGAATTTTAGCTGGTTTTTTGGGTGCTGCTCAACCTGGGATAAATAGTGTTTTGGACTCAAAGATTGGACATCCTATCTTAGCCTCTGCTGTATCTTTTTTGGTGGGAAGTTGTGCCCTTATTTTTTTGATTTTGATTTTGAGAATTCCTTTACCTAATATACTAGAAATAAAAAGTGTGCCTTGGTGGGCTTGGACAGGTGGTTTACTTGGGGCATTTTTTGTATTGGTTTCAGTAATTTTAGCTCCAAAAGTTGGCGCTATTACTCTCATGGCCTTAGTTTTGGCAGGCCAAGTCATGGCTTCTTTGATATATGACCATTTTGGATTACTTGGATTTCCTGTGCATCCTATTAGTATCTTTAGATTACTTGGTATAATATTTATATTTGTAGGTATTTATTTAGTTCATCGTTTTTAATGGCTTGCTTATAAATTATGAGCTAAATTATGTTTTAAGTTTATCTAGTCTTAAAAATAATAAAAAATATTATTTTTGGAGTAATAAATGTCAGATTCTCAGCGTAAAATGTATGTGTTTTTATTTGTATTAACTGTGGTTACTACACTTGGATTTCAAGGATGGAGAACATTATTAAATAATTTTGCAGTAGAGATTGTGCAAATAAATGGACAACAAATGGGAATATTACAGTCTGTAAGAGAGGTTCCTGGTTTTTTAGCTTTACTAGTAATTTATTTGTTGTTTATTTTTAAAGAGCACAAATTGGCAGCATTGTCTGTTATTGTTTTGGGAGTAGGTATATCTTTAACAGGATTTTTTCCTTCTTTTTATGGATTGATTTTTTGTACTATTTTGATGTCTTTTGGTTTTCATTATTATGAGACTTTAAATCAATCTTTAACTTTACAGTATTTTGACTTAAAACAAGCACCTCTGGTTATGGGCAGGCTAAAAGGTATATCTTCTTTAGTAAACATTATTACAGGTGGTTTTGTATTTTTATTAGCCTTTTGGTTAAATTATAAGCAAATTTTTTTAGTTTTAGGCATGTTAACCATAGTAGGTGGAGTTTGGGCAATTTTACAAGATCCTTCTGATAAAAATTTGCCACCTCAGCACAAGAAAATGATTTTGCGCTCAAAGTATTGGCTTTTTTATGTCCTTACTTTGTTGGCTGGAGCTAGACGCCAAATTTTTATAGCTTTTGCTGTTTTTCTTTTAGTTAAAAAATTTCACTACTCTATATTTGAAATATCTGTACTTTTTGTGATAAATAACATTATTAATTATTATGTAAGTCCTTTACTTGGAAAGGCTATTAATAAGTTTGGCGAAAGAAAAATACTTAGTTTAGAATATTTTTCTTTGATTTTTATTTTTTGTGTTTATGCTTTTTCTAATAACAAATGGATAATAGGCGGAATGTATATTTTAGATCATATTTTCTTTAATTTTGCTATAGCAATTAGATCTTTTTTTCAAAAGATCGCAGATCCTAAAGATATTGCTCCTAGTATGGCCGTAGGGTTTACTATTAACCATATTGTAGCTGTTATTATACCTGCTTTGGGGGGCATGTTATGGATGTATGACTATAAAATTCCTTTTATTGGAGGAGCTGTTTTAAGTTTTATTTCGCTTTGTTTTGTACAACTTATTAGGGTTAAACAATAAAAAGTTTTAAAAGGGGAGGGGAGAGATGGAGTTACAAGGTGTTATAAGAGAAATAGGAGAAAGAAGTAAAAACGCGTCCAGAGAATTGGCAAAGATTAGTAGTAGTCAGAAGAATGAGGCACTTTTTTTACTTGCAAAGATGTTAGAAACCAAAAAACAAGATATTTTTGATGCGAATAGAAAAGACTTAGAGATGGCAGAGAAAAATGGTTTAGATGCTGCTCGTATAGAACGCCTTAGAATCACTGAAAAAACAATATCTGATATGGCAACGGCCTGCAAAGAGGTAGCTGGTTTTGATGATCCTGTGGGAAAAATAGAAGATATGGTTGTTCGTCCTAGTGGTATTAGAGTAGGTAAAATGCGTATTCCTTTAGGAGTTATTGCTATAATTTACGAATCTAGGCCAAATGTTACAATTGATGCTGCAATTTTGTGTTTAAAAGCAGGTAATGCAGTAATTTTGAGAGGAGGTTCTGAAGCATTTTATTCTAATCAGATACTTTGCTTTTTAATCGCACAATCTTTAAAAAAGGCAGGTTTACCTGAAGATGGTGTTATTTCTTTACCTACAACAGATAGGGAGGCTGTTAATTATTTATTGGAATTAGAGGAGTTTATAGATGTAGTTATTCCGCGCGGAGGAGAAGGATTGATTCGTGCTGTTGTAAAAAAGGCAAAAATGCCTGTTTTAAAGCATTATAAAGGGGTATGCCATATTTATGTAGATAAGTATGCAGATTTAGATATGTCTTTAGATATAGTTTATAATGCCAAGGTTCAACGTCCAGGGGTATGTAATGCAATGGAATGCCTTTTGGTGCATAAAGATATTGCAGAGATTTTTTTGCCTAAGGTAGAAGAAAAATTGGGAAAAGCAGGAGTTATATTTCATGCTTGTCCCAAAAGTAAAAATATTTTCCAAAAAAGTGAGCTTGCAACAGAAGAAGATTGGGGAAAAGAATATCTTTCTCTTGATTTGGCTGTAAAAATAGTATCTTCTATGCAAGAGGCGTTTAAACATATAGAAAAATATGGATCTAATCATTCTGAAGCAATTTTAACTAAAGATTACTTTAGAGCTATGCGTTTTTTAAAAGAGGTTGATGCTTCTGCTGTTTTTGTTAATGCGTCTACTCGTTTTAATGATGGTGGTGAATTTGGGTTAGGTGCAGAGATTGGTATTTCTACATCTAAGCTGCATGCATATGGTCCAATGGGAATAAAAGAACTTACTACAACAAAATTTGTTGTTTTAGGAGAAGGTCAAATAAGAACATAAAAATTTATCTAACTTTTTATTTTTATAATTAAGAAATAAATATGAATCAAAGAATATTTTTTAATAACCGTTATTTACGTTGGAAAGTAAAATATGGCCATTTTTTTCCCCTAGCCTTAGGCACTATTAGTTTATGTTTTGTATTTTGTTTTGGTATTTTTATTTATTGGCATATAGAAGGCTGGGAAATAGGAGAAAGTATTTATCAAGTAATTATTACTCTTTCCACAGTAGGTTTTATGGAAGTACATCCACTTAGTCATAAGGCGAGGATGTTAACTTCTGTTCTTATTTTTATGGGTGTAGGTAATTTTGCATTTTTAATGGGAGCTTTTACACAACTTTTAGTGGAAGGACATTTACAAGATTTACTTGGAAGGAGAAAAATGCAGAAAATTATTCAGAAATTAGAAGGTCATTTTATTATTTGTGGATATGGTAGAATTGGTTCTGTAGTAGCTAAAGAAATTTTAAAGGAAGGTTTACCTGTAGTAATTGTAGAACAAGATGAACAGGTTATTCAAGAATTACAAATGGAAGGAATTTTATATATTCATGGAGATGCTACTTCAGATCAAGTTTTACTTTCTGCTAATTTAAAAAAAGCAAAAGCCTTAATTACTACTTTAAGTAAAGAAGCTCAAAATGTTTATGTCACTCTTACTGCAAGACAACTTGTGCCTAAGTTAAATATTATAGCTAGAGCTGAGCATGAGAATTCTATTCAAAAATTAGAGTTTGCAGGTGCTGATAGGGTGCTTACTCCATATGTAATTGGTGGTAAAAGAATGGCGCAAGTTGTATTAAGACCTACAGTTACTGATTTTTTAGAATTAGCATTGTTAGAAAAACATTTAGATCTTCAAATGGAAGAACTTGTGATTAGTGATAATTCCATTTTAGTTGGTAAGGACTTGATTAATTCTGAAATTAGACCTCGTTATAATTTAATTATTATTGCAATAAAAAAGGCAGACGGAAAAATGATTTTTAATCCTGGTCCCAAAACTGTTATTTCTGCTGGAGATACATTAATTGTAGTTGGCAATAAAGATAATTTAAAGCGTATAGAGGAGATTTTGTAAATGCCGTTTCCTTTATGGGCTAAAAAAAGAGTAGAAGAGCTTAGAAATATTATAGAATATCATAATTATCGTTACTATGTATTAGATGACCCTGAAATATCTGATGCAGAGTATGATAGATTATTTAAAGAACTTTTAGAGTTAGAAGATAAATATCCTGAATTAAGAGATCCTGCTTCACCTACTCAAAAAATTGGGGGCAAGCCTCTTTCTAAGTTTGAAGAATTTAGACATTCTATACCTATGTATAGTTTAGATAATGCCTTTTCTTTAGATGAATTAAAGGGGTTTTGTATACGCATTGAAAAAACACTGAGACAAAAAGATATTGATTATTGGGTAGAAGTAAAACTAGATGGATTAGCCGTAGAATTAGTTTATTCTAAAGGTAGGTTTGTTGCAGGTGGAACTAGAGGAGATGGAGAAATAGGAGAGGATATTACAGCTAATTTAAAGACTGTTAAAAATTTGCCTCTTAAGTTGCGCGGAGATTTTCCTGTATATTTAGAAGTTAGAGGAGAAGTGGTTTTATTTAAAAAAGATTTTTATAAATTGAATAATGATCAAGTTGCTAAAGGAGAAAAAGTTTTTGCCAATCCCCGTAATGCTGCAGCAGGTTCTTTAAGGCAGCTTGATCCAAAGATTACAGCCAAAAGGCCTTTGCGCTTTTTTGCTTATGGAGTGGGTAAATTAGAAGATATTAGTTTTAATACTCAAGAGGATATTTATTTTGCCCTTAAAGAAATGGGCATACCTGTAGTTCCAGAGGCAAAAAGGTGTACAAACTTTGAGGAAATAGAGAATTATTTTAAAGAAATTCAAATTAAAAGGGAAAATTTGCCTTTTGAGATAGATGGCTTGGTAATAAAAGTAAATAACTTAGATTTTCAAGAGAAATTAGGTTATACTGCAAGATTTCCTAGATTTGCTTTGGCTTTAAAATTTCCTGCCCATCAAGCTGAAACTGTTTTAAAAGATGTTGTTTTTCAAGTTGGTCGCACAGGAGTAATTACACCTGTTGCAGTTTTGGAACCTGTAAATATAGGAGGAGCAACTGTTTCAAGGGCAACATTGCATAATGAAAGTGAGATTAAGGCAAAAGGATTAAAGATATATGATCATGTTATTGTGCAAAGAGCAGGAGATGTTATACCCGAGATAGTTCGGCCTCTTGTGGAAAAAAGAACAGGTAGAGAAAAAGATATTATTTTCCCTACTCATTGTCCTGTATGTGGGAGCAAATTAGAACGAATTGGGAGTGAAGTGGCTATACGTTGTGTGAATTTATCTTGTCCTGCTCGTTTGGAGGCTAGTCTTATTCATTTTGTTTCCAAAAAAGGTGTAGATATTGAAGGCATTGGTAAAAAATGGATCCCAATTTTTATTGAAAATGGATTAGTCAAATCTCCTTCAGACTTATTTAAACTTAGAAAACAAGATTTGCTTTCTTTACCCAGAATGGGGGAAAAGTTGGCTCAGAATATTATAAATTCAATAGCAAAGGCAAAGCATAAAATAACATTAGAAAAATTGATTTTTGCTTTAGGTATTAGGCATGTTGGTGAACAAACAGCAAAGATTTTAGCTAAGAATTATAGTTCATTAGAAGAATTGAGTAAGGCTTCAGAAGAAGAATTATGTAAATTGAGGGATATTGGCCCTGAGGTTGCAAGATCTATTGTTTTATTTTTTAAATTAGAAGAGAATAAAAAACTTTTGTTAGAGTTGAAAAAATTAGGAGTTTTTCCTATAAAGGTTAAAGAGAAAGATAATGAGTTTCGTCCATTAGAAGGTAAAATTTTTGTATTAACTGGCAGTCTTAAACACTTTTCTAGAGAACAGGCAAAAAAAATAATTGAAGATTTAGGAGGAAGAGTAAGTAGTTCTATTTCTAAAAAAACAGATTTTTTAGTTGTGGGAGAAAAGCCAGGGAGTAAACTCCAAAAAGCAAAACAATTTGGGACAAAGATAATAAATGAGCAAGAATTTTTAAGGCTTGTGAGTTATCGTTAAGGGGGAATAAAAATGAGTTTAGCTCAAATTTTAGAAGAAATAGAACAAGAAAACCAAGAACAATGGGAAGAAATTAGAAAAAATAAAAAGAAACTTTCTGAGTTAGAAGAAATGCTCTTGCGTTCTTTATGGCTTTATCAAAAAGCTGAAATTCAGATTAATCGCCTTAGTAAAGAAATGAAAAGTTTTAAAGACGAGATGAAAGACTTCAAGGATGAGATGAAGGACTTCAAAGATGAGATGAAGGATTTCAAAGATGAGATGAAAGACTTTAAAGACGAAATGAAAGGTTTCAAGGATGAGATGTTGGATTTTAAGAATGAAATGAAAGATTTTAAAGATGAAATGAGTGATTTTAAAACATATACTCAAAAAAGAATAGATGCCGTAGAAGAAATGAAAGCAGAATTAAATAGAAAGTGGGGAGAGTTGGCTAATAAGATGGGGACATTAGCAGAAGATATTATTGCCCCAGGTTTGCCAGATGTTTTGAAAAGATATTTTAATTTGGATATACAAGATATGTCTGTTAGACGGGTTAAGCGAAAAAATGGAAAGCGTAGAGAAGATGATGTAATTGCTGTTGCAGATGGAAAAGTATTTGTTGTAGATGTAAAAAGTGATTACAACAGAAGCAAATATGTAGAACATTTTTTAGATGCATTAAATAATTTTTATGACTGGTATCCTGAATATAAGGATAAAAAAATTGTACCTGTAATTGCAACTTTTAATTTATCCGAAGATATTTTAAATTTAGCTACTAAAAGAAATTGTCTTGCCTTACAAATGGGTGGAAGTTATTTAGAATTTTTAAATGCAGATAAAGTAAAAATCTAAAAAGGGGAATTAATATGGCAACAGAAATTATTGTTTTAGGTGCAAAAGGTAGAATGGGGTCAACTATAGCAAGATTAGCAGATAATGATCCAGATTATGCATTATGTGCTGTTATAGAGAGAGAAGGAAATACTGATGGGTTAGAAGTATATTCTACTTTTGTTTCTACAAATTTACAAGATGCTCTTTTAAAATATCCTAGTGCTGTTGTTATTGATTTTACAGTTCCTAAAGTTAGTTTAGATACAGTAAAATGTTGTAAAGAGGTTGGAGGAAAAGCTGTTATAGGTACTACAGGATTTAGCTCAGAAGAACTTTCTTATTTAAAAGAAAATTCTAAAGATATTTCTTTGCTTTGGGCTCCTAATATGAGTGTGGGAATAAATGTGCTTTTAAAGATTTTACCTCAATTAGTAAAAATATTGGGTGAAAAATACGACTTAGAAATAAGTGAGATACATCATAAATTTAAAAAAGATGCTCCTTCTGGTACAGCTTTAAAATTAGCTCAATGTTTAGCAGAAGCAAGGGGTGTTGATTTGGATAAAGTAGGTAAATTTTGCAGGCATGGAATTATAGGAGAACGTAGCTCAGAAGAGATTGGCGTGCAAACCCTACGAGGTGGAGATGTTGTTGGAGATCATACTGTGTATTTTTTAGGCCCAGGAGAAAGAATAGAGATTACTCATAGAGCTCATTCTAGAGAAACTTTTGCTCAAGGGGCTTTAAGGGCTGCAAAGTGGTTAGCACATCAAAAACCCGGTAAATTGTATTCTATGTCTGATGTACTTAATTAAGAAAATTTTTAGGGAGTGGATAATTGAAGATATTGGTATGGCAAACTGCATTTTTAGGTGATCTTATTTTAACCACTCCCTTAATTCAATCTTTAAAAAAAAATTATCCTCAATCTAAAATTTCTTTAGTATGTAAATCTTTTGGCAAAGAGGTTTTTAAACACAATCCATATGTGGATGAACTTATTTGTTTTGATAAAAAAACTTCTAGTTTTTTTAATCTTATTTTGAACTTAAAAAAAAAGAAATTTAATTTAGCTATTTCTCCTCATCGTTCCCATAGAGCTTCTTTAAGTTTATTTTTAGCTAAAATACCTGTAAGAGTTGGATTTGATAAAGCTGGGTTTTCTTTTTTATATACCTGTGTTCAAAAACATGAATTTTCTGGAGGGCATGAAATAGAGCGTAATCTTAAATTGTTAAGTTGTTTACCTGATTTTGATACCCAAAATATCTGTAAAATACCATCTCTTTATGTTAAACGAGAAGAAGAAAAAATTATTTCTAATTTAAATTTAAAATTTAAAAAATACATAGCAATTGCTCCTGGGAGTAAGTGGCCTACAAAGTGCTGGACCGTTAAAGGTTTTAAAGAAGTAGTTAAATATTTAGTAGAAAAAAATTATTTTGTTGTATTACTTGGAAGTGAACAAGAAAATAATGTCTGTGAACAAATAAAACAAAATTATGCAAAAGTTTTAAATTTAGCAGGAAAAACTACGTTAAGGGAAAGCTTTGCTTTAATTAAAGGAGCAAAATTACTTATTTCCAATGATTCTGCTCCTGTCCATATGGCAGTTTCTTTAAATACATATGTAATAGCAATTTTTGGCCCTACAGTAAAAAAATTAGGATTTTATCCATATAAAAATGGAGAAATTATAGAGGTAGATTTAGATTGTCGTCCTTGTGGTTTGCATGGACATAAAAAATGTCCTTATGGTCATCATGACTGTATGAAAAAAATTTCTAGTAAGTATGTTATTCAAAAAATAGAAGAGGTTTTAAGTAGATAATGCGCCATAAAACAAAGGAAATTTTTATTGGAAATGTTGGAATTGGTGGAAACAACCCTATTAGAATACAATCTATGACTAATACTGATACTAGAGATGTAAACTCTACAGTTGAGCAAATTAAAAGATTAGAAAATGTTGGGTGTGAAATAGTTAGGGTTGCTGTTTTAGATGAACAAGCGGCAAAATCAATTTCTAAAATAAAAAATAAAATAAATATCCCATTAGTTGCTGATATTCACTTTGATTATAGATTAGCTTTAATCTCTATAAAAGAAGGTGTAGATGGTCTTAGAATAAATCCTGGTAATATAGGTTCTGAAGATAAAGTTGATTTAGTGGTAAGAGAGGCATTAGAGTACAATGTTCCTATAAGAATAGGAGTAAATGGGGGTTCTTTAGAAAAAGATCTTTTATTAAAATATAATGGAGTAACTCCAGAAGCTATGGTAGAAAGTGCTTTAAAACATGTAAGAATGTTAGAACAACGAGATTTTTTTGATATTAAAATTTCCTTAAAATGTTCTTCTGTGTTAAAAACTATTAAGGCATATCAGTTATTAGCTAAAAAAGTGTATTATCCTTTACACATAGGTATTACAGAGGCTGGCACTTTTATGAGAGGTACTGTAAAATCTTCTGTAGGATTAGGTATATTATTGTTTAATGGTCTTGGAGATACTTTGAGAGTTTCTCTTACTGATGATCCAGTTAAAGAAGTACAAGTTGCGTGGGAAATATTGCGTTCTTTAGAATTAAGGCAGAGGGGGCCAGAAATAATTTCTTGTCCTACGTGTGGAAGAACAGAAATAGATTTAATAGCTTTAGCAAACAAAGTAGAAGATGCTTTAAAAGATATTCAAGATGTGTTTAGTGTAGCTGTAATGGGATGTGTAGTAAATGGTCCTGGAGAGGCAAAAGACGCAGATATTGGTCTGGCTGGGGGAAGAGATTGTGGGGTAATTTTTGTTAAAGGAAAAATTAAAAAAAAGATAAAAGGAGAAAAAAATTTACTTTCTGCTTTTTTGGAAGAAGTGGATAGTTTTTTAAAGTCAAAAAAAGGGGGAGACAATGTTAAATAAAATGAAGTTTACTACAAAATTGTATTTAGGCATAGGACTATCTTTAGCATTAATTGTTTTCCTTCTGACTTTTTTATCTGTCTATAAAGCTAGAAAAGGAATTGTTTATTTAGGAAAGCAATCTGTAGAAGAATTAACTTCTTCTGTGTATAATTTTGTTAGAATAAACAATAGAGTTTTAATGAAAAAGCTGAGAGGAGATTTAAAATTACTAGAAGCAAAATTAGATGAAGTTGGTACTTTTTATTTAGATAAGAATAATAAAATTAATTTAACTCTGATAGATAAATCTAATAATAAACAAGAGGTAAGTGTTCCTTCTTTGGTTTTAGGTGGTAAAGTTGTATACAAAGACTATGAACTTTTAGATAGATTAAAAAAAAGGATAGATTTAACAGCAACTATTTTTCAAGTTATACCTGGTAAATTAGTTAAAATTTCCACAAACGTTATTAAAAAAGATGGGACAAGAGATATAGGAGAATATATTTCTAGTAATAGTGTGATATATAAGACAGTTATGCAAGGAAAAGTATATTATGGAAAAGATATTGTTGGTGGTGAATGGTATCTTAGTGCATATAAACCAATGAAAGATATAAAAAATAATATTATTGCTGTTATTTTTGTAGGAGTTAAAATTTTATCTAAAGAATTTAAGGATCTTTTAGCAGAAACTAAGTTAGGAGGTAGTGGATATTTCTTTGTTTATAATTCAAAGGGTAGGTTTGTTTATCATCCAAATGCTGCAATTTTAAATAAGAATATTTTTAATCTTAGTGGCGGAATAGGAGAAAAATTTAAACAAGCAACAGACAAAAGTTTTGTAGAATATGTATTTAACGGAGAAAAGAAAGTTAGTTATATTCGTTACTTTGCTCCTTGGGATTGGTATATAGGCTTTGGTTTAAATTATAAAGAGATGACAAGAGATATTGATAAAGAAATTTTAATTCAGGATATTGTTGGTGGTGGTATTATAGGTATTATAGGAATTTTAATAGCTGTTCTTATTGTTCGTTTTATTTCAAAACAATTATTTAATATAGCAGAAGTAAGTAAAAAAATGGCTCAGGGTGATTATAGAGTTTCTTTTTCTTATCAAGCAGATGATGCAATAGGAACATTGGTAGATTCTTTAAATACAATGGCTAAAAATACAAGGGATGTATTAAAAGAGGTTATTTCTAGTACAGAAAAGGTAACCTCTTCTTCAGATGAGTTAAATACAATAGCAGATAGCACTGCCTCTAGGGCAGAGCAAATGGAAGAAAAGGCAAGGGTAGTATCTGATTCTACCCAAGAGATTGTAGAAAATATTACTTCGGTTTCTAGTGCTATGGAAGAACTTTCAATCAATGCCAATACGATTGCTTCTGCTGCTGAGGAGATGAGTGCTACTATTAGTGAGATAGCTTCTAATACAGAAAAAGCAAAGAGTATTACCTCTTCTGCAGTTGGGAAAGCCCATATTGTAAGTGAAAAAGTAAATGAATTAGGAAAAGCTGCTACAGAAATTACTACTGTGACCGAAACAATTAATGCAATATCATCTCAAACTAATTTATTGGCTTTAAATGCTACTATTGAGGCTGCTAGAGCTGGAGAGGCTGGCAAAGGGTTTGCTGTAGTTGCCAATGAAATTAAAGAACTTGCGCAGCAAACAGCTCAAGCTACTGAAGAAATAAAAAATAAAATAAAAGGCATTCAAGATGCTACAGGTCTAACTGTTTCAGAAATTACAGAGATTACTAAGATTATCCAAGAAATGGATCAAATAGTTACTACAGTTGCTGCGGCAATAGAAGAACAATCAGTAACCACAAGAGAGATTGCAGAAAATGTAGGTCAGGTATCTTCTGCTGTAGGTGAAAGTAATGAGAATTTGGCAAGGGTTGGAGAGAACGCAAAAGAAGTAGGAAAGGAGATTGAAGAGGTTACTGTGGTTTCTAATGAAATGACTACTAGTAGTGAACAATTAAGAGAAAGTGCAAAACAGCTTACTTTACTTTCTAAAAAATTAAAACAACTGGTGGGAAGATTTAAGATTTAAATTAATTACTATTGGGCAAGAATAAAGGAGAGAATATGGAGCAACAGGATTGGGATATAGGAGAAGAATCATTTTCTTTAAGTGCCTTACAGCAGTTTTCTTGGATAGAAGAGTTTCAGTTTAGTAATAATGGCAAAAAAATTGGAGTTATTGTAAATAAAGGAGAAGGTAACTTTAGCGTTTGGGAGAATGGTAAATTATGGGATTCTAATTTCTCCCGAATTTGGTATTTACGTTATTCGCCGTGGAATACGTTAGTGGGCTTAGTAGTAGACGATGATTCTCACACTGTATGTGTAGATGGTGAATTATGGTCTAATAAATTTGATTTTGTTTGGAATCTTTTATTTAGTGAGGAAGATAAAAGTATTGCTGTAGCTGTGCAAAAGGATATGCAGTATGCAATGGCCTTAAATGATAAAGTTTGGTCTAATTTTTATGAAAATGCTAATCAGTTTATATTAAGTTGCAATGGAAAAAAAACAGCGGCTGTAGTTCAAATCAAGTCTTTTGGACAAGGAGATATTTTTAAATTTCAGCAAGGATGTTATAGCGTAGCAATAGACGGGATAAAGTGGCCAACTAGTTTTGTAAACGTTTGGACACCTGTGTTTAACAAACGTGGTGATAAAGTAGCTGCCCAAGTCAGGTTATCTTTATATGAATATAGTGTAGCTGTAGATGGTAAGTGTTGGGATAAAACCTTTTCCTGTGTTTGGGAGCCTTGTTTTAATCCTTTAAATAATTCAGTAATAGCGCCTGTTAGAATAAATGGTAAATGGGGTATGGCAATAGATGGAAATCTGCTTTGGCCTAATAAATTTGTACAACTTTGGAATCAACAGTTTAGTGCCAATGGTAAACATATTGCAGCTATTTGCGCTTCGCAATTTGGAATGTGGACTATAGTGGTAGATGGTAGAATTTGGAATACGCATTTTTGTTCTTTGATTACTGATTTAGTTTTTAGTCCAAATGGAGAGAGAGTAGCTGCAATCGGGAAGAATAAAAAAACATGGCATTTAGTAATAGATGATAAAGTATGGCCCAATAGTTACTCTATGCTTTGGAGACCTGTATTTAGTTCTAATTCTGAACATGTGGCTATAAAGGCTGAAAAAAATAATCAATACACTATTGTGGTCAATGGTATTGAATATAAAGATAGTTTCGATGTTTTAGCCCAACCCATATTTAGCCCAGATAGTAAAAAGATTCTCATTCGAGGTATAAAAGGAGATACATATTATAGACGTGTGATTAGTTTAGATGCTTTTGGAGGATGTTGATGCATAATGTATATACTTTTTTATTAGGACCAGGTGCATGGATTACGTGGGGTATTTTTTTAGGTGGGTCTCTTTATAGACTAGCAAGTATTACTTTTTTAGCTAAAAGTAGAGATGAAGTTGTTTTAAGATATTTTAACCTTAAGTTTGCTTTAAGATCAATACTACACTGGTCTATTCCTTTTGGAACAACAAATATGAGAAGACATTGGATTATGACCTTTATCTCGTTTTGTTTTCATATCGGAGTTATTATTACCCCTATTTTTTTATCTGCTCATAATATCTTATTAAAAGAATATTTTAATGTTTATTTTATTACTATTCCTAATTGGGTCGCAGACATATTAACTGTATTTGTCTTATTTAGTTGTATCTTTTTTGTTTTAAGAAAAATATTTGTACGAGAGGTTAGGTTTGTAACTTCTTTTACAGATTATGTTCTTATTTTATTAGTATTTTTACCTTTTTTGTTTGGTTTTTTAGCTTATCATCAATGGTTCAATTATTCTTTAATGCTTATTCTTCATATATTGTTTGGAGAGATTTTATTGATAGTTATTCCTTTTACACGTTTAGTGCATATGATTTTTGCCCCTCTAGTACGAGCTTATACTGGTTCTGAGTTTGGGGGAGTTAGACATGCAAAAGATTGGTAAAAAAATTAGAAGAGGTTAAATTATGGCATATTTCCCAGAAGATATAGGTTTGGTAGAGGGAGTTAAGAATTTAACAGAGGATAAAATTCAGCAAACAATAAAAGAAATTATTTCTAAAGAGACAGGTGCTAGGCTTAGAGCCTATTTAGACACTTGTGTTCATTGCGGTTTATGTGCAGATGCCTGTCACTTTTTTTTATCTCATGATAGAGACCCAAAGTATTCTCCTGTGGGCAAAGTTAAACAAACTATATGGGAGATGGTAAAAAGAGAAGGGAAAGTTAGTCCAGGCTTTATTTTGCGTTCTGCAGTAATTGCCTATACGGAGTGTAATTTATGTAAAAGATGTTCTTTATATTGTCCTTTTGGTATTGATATGGCTTATTTGTTGAGTATTGTCCGACGTATTTGCCATAAATTAGGAGTTACACCTCAATATATTCAGGATACTGCTCATAGTCATTCTGCTACCATGAACCAAATGTGGGTAAAAGATGATGAATGGATTGATAGTATTCAATGGCAAGAAGATGAAGCAAGAGATGAGATTCCAAATTTACGGATTCCTTTGGAAAAAGAAGGTGCAGATATAATGTATTCAGTTATAGGACCTGAACCAAAGTTTAGGACTCAACTAATATATCAAGCAGCTGTGATTATGAATGAAGCAGGAGTAAGTTGGACTATGCCTGCAACTCCTGGTTGGGATAATAGTGATATGGCTATGTATGTGGGAGATTATGAGTTAATGGGAAGATTAAAAAGGCTTCATTTTGAAACAGCAATGCGTTTGAAGGTTAAAAAAATAGTAATGGGTGAATGTGGACATGCATATCGTTCTATTTATGATACAGGAAATAGATGGTTAGGATGGAGAGATATGCCTATTCCTATTATTCACGCAGTACAATTTTATTGGGAATTGCTTCAAGAAGGTAAATTAAAAGTTGCTAAAAAATTTGAAGAACCTGTTACTTTACATGATCCTTGTAATATTGTTCGGGGAATGGGACTTCATGAAATGTTAAGAGAAGTTATTAAAGCTTTTTGTTCTAATTTTGTTGAAATGTATCCTAATAGAGAACATAATTATTGCTGCTGTGCAGGAGGAGGAGTTATAAATTGTGGGCCACCTTTTAAACTTACTAGAGTATTAGGTAATAAAATAAAAGCAGAACAATTAAAGGCGACAGGCGTTAAAATAGTAATTGCTCCGTGTCATAATTGTCATGGTGGATTAGAAGATATTATTCACTACTATAAATTGGAAATGCAGTTGAAGTTTTTGGGAGATATTATTTATGAATGTATGGAGAAGTCAAATGCAGTGGTATAGAAGTAAGTTATGTTTTGTAATTGGGTTGGCTTTATTTTTTTTCTTAAGTAATTTTTCATTTATTGTTTTTGCGCAAACAGAACAAGATTATTTGTTATTGGGAAATGAATTTGTTAAAACTAAACGTCCTCAAGTAAAATTTTATCATGATAAACATAATCAGTTAGCTCGTATAGAAGATAATTGTGTGTTATGTCATCATATTTATAGAGATGGTAAGATTATAGAAGATGAATCTTCTGAAGATCAAAAATGTGTTGATTGTCATAAAATAAAAGATAAGGTCCTTAATCTGCAAGATGCTTATCATAAGTTATGCAAAGGATGTCATTTAAAACAACATAAAGGGCCTATTTTATGTGGAGAATGTCATAAAAAATATAATAAGTAATAAAAGGCAGGAATTATCCTGCCTTATTTTTTTTAATCTGAGCCAGGTAAGGTCATAGTAGTACAAGAATTAGATCCACAACGTTTACTAGTTAAGGTTGCTTTTCCTGAAGGAGAAGAGACAGTATAGGAGACTTGACTTAAAATTCTACTAAGTTCTTCTCCTCCGCATTTTTCGCATTTTAACTCTATTGCTTCATCATTATTTTTTAAGATAAATTCTTGGATATGACCACACTTCATGCATTTAAATTCAAATATAGGCATAAATAGCCTCCTTAGCGTTGATTTCCTCGGTTAAAATTGCGCTTTCCTCCAGAGGAACGATGACCTTTGCCTGAATGTTGTCTAGGTTTTGGTTGAGCATAATCTTTTAAATCTATCTTTTCTCCATTTTCTTCTCTTACTACTGCAATTTTGCTAAGCCTTATTTTTCCTGTGCTGTCTATTTCTACAACTTTTACTTTGACAGTATCTCCTACTTTTAGGATATCTTCAACATTACTTACTTTATGATCTGCTAATTGAGATATATGTAGAAGCCCATCTACTCCAGGTAAGATTTCTACCACTGCTCCAAAGTCTAAGATTTTTTTTACCAACCCAGAATAATTTTTTCCTAATTCTGGTTTTTGATTAAAATATAAAATCATCTCTACTGTTTTATCTAGTGCTTCTTTATTAGGAGCAAAGATAGTTATTTTGCCACTTTCTTCAATGTCTATAGTAGCATTTGTAGCAGCAGTAATGGCTTTAATAGTTTTACCCATAGGTCCTATAATATCTCTTATTCTATCAGGAGCTACTTCTATTGTGGTCATTTTAGGAGCATAAGGAGATACCTCTGTTCTAGGTTTGGCTAAAACTTTTTTCATTGTATCTAATATATGAAGACGCGCCTCTCTGGCCTGGAGGAGGGCTTTTTTCATAATTTCACTTGGAATTCCTGTGATTTTTAAGTCCATTTGAATGGCAGTAACACCAGTAATAGTTCCAGCTACTTTAAAGTCCATATCTCCTAGATGATCCTCATCTCCTAAAATATCTGTTAAAATATAGTAATTTTCATTTTCTTTAATAAGACCCATGGCAATGCCAGCAACATGGTCTTTTATTGGTACTCCTGCATCCATAAGAGCTAAAGAGCCTCCACATACAGTGGCCATTGAGGAAGAGCCATTACTTTCCATAACTTCGGAAACGATTCTTAAGGTAAAAGGAAATTCTTCCTCTGAAGGAAGCACAGGAGTTAAGGCGCGTTCTGCTAATGCTCCATGCCCAATTTCTCTTCTGGAAGGACCCCTAAGTGGTTTTACTTCTCCCACACAATAAGGTGGAAAATTGTAATGAAGCATAAATCTTTTACTGCTGTCACCAGCTAAGGTTTCAACGCGTTGTTCATCTGATGTGCTGCCTAAAGTGGCTATGCTAAGAACTTTTGTTTCTCCTCTGGCAAAAATAGCAGAGCCGTGAGTTCTGGGGAGTATACCTACTTCTATATTTAAAGGACGGACAGTTGTAAGGTCTCGTCCATCTATTCTTGTTTGAGTTTGAACAATTTTTTTCCGAACAATTTCTTTTTCTAATTCTTCTAAAACTTCAGAAAGATAAGCTTCATATTCAGGAGATTCAGTTAAAATTTCACTTAAGGAAGTTTTTATTTCCTCTTTTACTTCTTTTTTAGCTTGTTTTCGTTTTAATTTTTCAGGGATATTTAAAGCCTGTTCTAATTTATTGTAAACTAACTCTTTTACTTGTTGTTTGAAATCCTGAGGAACTTCGGGAGGATTAAACTCTATTTTGGGTTGTCCACATTTTTCTTGAAGCTCTTTTTGAGCTTCTAAAATAGGAATGGCCTGTTTTTGTCCCCATTCAATAGCTTCAGCTAATAATTCTTCTGGAACAAAACTGGCTCCACCCTCAACCATTACCACACCTTTATCAGTGCAGGCCATTACTAGATTAAGAGTGCTTTGTTTTAATTGTTCTGCATTCGGATTTAAAATAAATTCTTCGTTAATATATCCTACTCTAATGCCTGCAATTGGTCCTAAAAAGGGAATTTCAGAAATAGTAAGTGCTGCTGAAGCTCCAGTCATTGCTAAAATATCTGGATCATGTATTGTGTCAGCAGATAAAACAGTGGCTATTATTTGAACCTCATGAGTGAGCCCTTTGGGAAATAAAGGTCTTATTGGCCTGTCTATTAGTCTAGACACCAAAGTTTCTCTTTCACTAGGTCTTCCTATTTCACGCCTAAAATATCCTCCAGGAATGCGTCCTGCAGCATAGGACATTTCTTGATAATTAACAGTAAGGGGCATAAAATCAGGACGATGTTCTATTTTTTGTCCAACAGCAGTCACTAAAACCACAGTATCTCCCCATTGGGCCCAGATAGCACCGTTGGCTTGTAAAGCTAATCGTCCATATTCTAAAATTATTTCTTGTTCTCCATAGGGAGCACTTACTTTAACTGTACTCATAAATTTATTTTCCTCTCTTTTTTCCTAAAATTCTCTTTTTGATTATGGTTGGAAGGGAATTTGAATTATTTTAGTTTAGGCAGGCCAATTATCCGCCTGCCTAGACTAGTTTAAAACTTATTTTCTTAGGCCTAATTTTTTGATAATTGCTCTATAACGTTCAATATCTTTTTTCTTTAAATAAGTAAGTAGGCCTCTTCTACGACCAACTAGTTTTAAAAGACCCATTCTGGAATGGACATCTTTTTTGTGTACTTTAAAATGTTCTGTTAAATACTTAATCCTAGCAGTCAGTAGAGCAATTTGCACTTCAGGAGAACCAGTGTCTCCATCATGTCTTTTAAACTCTTCAATAATTTTTGCCTTTTCCTCTGATGTCATTACCACAGCAATAACCTCCTTTTTATGATTTTAATTCCAGAGTCCCCTAAGTATTTTCCATTTTGGGTTTAGCTCGTCAATGCACTCCATAATGGCAATAGGCTCATTTTTTGTAGTTAAAAATAAAGCCCGTTGCCCTTGTTTTGGAGGTAAACTTACTTCTCTAGCATCTAATATAGCCCCATTTTTTAAACGCCTTGCTAGGTAATCGTTGACCTTTATTTGAGGCCAGTCAAATAGGGCTTCTGGAATACTTAGAACAAACTTATTTAAGTCTCCTTCCAGTACTTTAGCTAGAGAGTAAGCATTTTCTAACTTAAAAGGCGTACATTCTGTCCTTTTAAGTTCCACCAAAATAGCTCCGCACCCTAATCGTTTCCCCAGGCTGTGGGCCAGGGAACGAATATAAGTGCCAGCACTACAGCTAACCTTAAAATGCACATAGGGGAGCTCTGTTTTAATTACCTCTGCATAAAAAATATTTATTTTTTTGTGCTTCACAGGCACATCTTTGCCTTTTCTAAAATGAAAGTAAAGAGGTTTTCCTTTGTATTTTGCAGCAGAAACAGGAGGAACTTCTTGGGATGTTAAAAGTTCCCATGCCTTTATTTCCTTATGGATAAGTTTTGGATCTATATTTTCCCAAGAGCCAGATGTAGAAACCTCGCTTCCAAGATCATAACTAGGAGAAGTTTTTCCAAGTTCTAATATACCTTCATAAGTTTTTTTATTGTGCATTAGAAAAGGGGATAGTTTTGTTGCCTGCCCAATAAAAACTAAGAGTAAGCCTGTTGCTAATGGGTCTAGAGTTCCTCCATGACCTATTTTTTTTATTTTAAAGTGATATTTAATTTTATTTAAACATGCAGTAGAAGTAATATTTTTAGGTTTATTTAAAAGAAGCAGACCATTTAATTTCATAATACTTTTCTTATCTCATTTATTATTATTTTTTTTGCTTCATTTAAAGAACATTTTAAAATTCCACCCGCTGCATTTTTGTGCCCACCACCACCTAAGTTTGAGGCAATTTGTTGCACATTTACCTTATCATATGATCTTAAACTAAATTTTATAGTGTTGTCTTTTTCTTCTCTTAGACTAACAGCAACTTTTACTTTTTTTATGTTTCTTATATAATTAATGAATCCTTCACAATCTTCAGGCCCTGTATTTGTTTTTTTAAACATACTTTGTGTAATTTGTATTACTGCTATTTCTCCACTTTGGAATAATTCTGTTGTCTCTAAAACTAAAGACATTAATTTTATTTTATTAAGAGACCATGTTTGGCTTAGAATAGAGTTAATTTTTCCTACATTTAAACCCTGTTCAATCATTTTAGAAGTTATAAAATGGGCATAGCTAGTAGTATTACTGTAAGTGAAGTATCCTGTATCACTTATAATAGCTAAATAAATTGCTTCTGCTAATGCTCCTGTTATTTCTATGTTTAAGTCTACACAAAGATCTGCTATTATTTCTCCTACACACGAAGCGTTTTCATTTACAAGATTTAAAGACCCAAATAAAGGATTGTGTAAGTGATGATCCATATTTATAGTTTTACAAGTTTCTAACCAAGGTAAGATTTCATCTCCCATTCTATTTTTGTCTCCACAATCTAGAATAATAATCCATTTAGGTTTTTGTGGAGGAAGGGTGTTGCAGAATTTTTTAGGTAATTTTAACCAAGAAAATTTTTCTGGAAGTCCAGATGCATTATATAAACTAAAATTTTTATTTAGTTTTTTTAAGATAAATCCTAAGGCGACGCTAGAACCTATGGCATCTCCATCTGGATTTAAATGAGAAACAACTAAAAAGTTATTGTCTTGTTGTAGAGTTTGAATAATCTTTTTTTTATCTTTCATAGAACATAGTTTCCAGATATTCGTCCCAGATAAATTCTAATTCTGGAATATATTTTGTTCTTATTTTCTTGGCTAAACAAGAACGAAAGAATCCTTTAGCCTTATTTAATTTATGATTAATAGTTTCGCTTTTTCCTTTAAAATAGGTGTATAAAATAATGGCTTTTCTTAAATCTGAACTTAGTTTCACTCCTGTAATCGTTATACCAATAAAGGATTCGTCATTGGCTTCTTCTATTATAGTTTTAGATAAACTTTCTTTTATTTCTTCAGCTAAGCGTAGTTTTTTAAATGATTTTTGATTCATAATATTTAATATCCAAAAAAGTCTGTATGTATTTCAATAATTTCTTCTGAACTCATTGCTTCAATATAATTTTGTACTTTCTTTAAAATTGATTCTATTTGATTCATTTTATTGCTAATAGTTACAATACCAAATTCTAAAAAATCTAGACTATCTTGATGATTAACCTCTGCTATTGCTATATTATATTTATTTTTTATTTTTTGTTTTAAACTTTGAGCAATTTTTCTCTTTTCTTTTAAAGAGAAAACAGCATGTAGCTTAAATTTTATTTTTAAAACTCCTATTAGCATTGCTCGATATTATTCTATATTTGCTTTTTCTTCTACTTCTTGAAAAGCTTCAATAATATCTCCCACTTTAATATCATTGTAATTTTCTAATCCAACTCCACACTCATATCCTTTTTGAACTTCTTTTACATCATCTTTAAATCTTTTTAGAGAATTGAGTTTTCCAGTATAAATAACAACACCATCTCTTATTAATCTTATTTTTGCATTACGCATAAGTTTTCCATCTACTACCATACATCCAGCGACAGTACCAACTTTTGGTACATTAAATGTTTGTAATACTTCTGCTTGTCCAAGATACTCTTCTTTGATTACAGGGGCCAACATGCCAGCCATAGCATCTTTTATGTCGTTTACAAGATTATAAATGATATCATAAAATCGTATTTCTACGTTCTCTTTTTCAGCTACTTCTTTTACTTTTGCAGTAGGTCTGATATTGAATCCAATAATAATAGCAGAAGATGCAGCAGCAAGCATAATGTCTGTTTCCGAGATAGCGCCAGTTCCTCCGTGAACAATATTTATTTTTACTTCATCTGAGGAGAGTTTTAGTAACGCGTCTTTTACTGCTTCTAAAGAGCCTTGAACATCTGTTTTTAAAACTAGATTTAGATTTTTAGCTTCTCCATCCAATTTAGCTTGTAAGAAGCTTTCTAGAGTAATTTTGTTCTTTTTAGCTAAATCTTTTTCTCTTTGTTTGGTTTGACGATTTTCTGCTATTTTTCTGGCAATTTTTTCATTTTCTACTACAATTAGTTCTTCACCTGCATTTGGTACTCCGTCAATGCCTTGGATTTCTACAGGCATAGAAGGACCAGCTTTTTTAAGTTTTTTGCCTTGATCATTTAATATGGCTCTTATTTTTCCTGATCTAAGCCCACAGACAAAGGCATCTCCTTGATGTAAGGTTCCTTCTTTTATTAACACTGTTGCTACAGGACCTCGACCTTTATCTAGTTTGGCCTCAATAATATATCCTCTAGCAGGTTTGTTAGGATTTGCTTTTAATTCTAGAACTTCAGCTTGTAGTAAAACCATTTCTAATAAATCATCTAAACCAATTCTTTTTTTAGCTGATACTTCTGTAAAAATGGTTTCTCCGCCCCAATCTTCTGGGATAAGTCCTAGTTCTGCTAATTCTCTTTTTACTCTTTCAGGATTAGCTCCTTCTTTGTCTATTTTATTCACTGCTACTACAATGGGTACATTGGCTGCTTTGGCGTGATTTATTGCTTCTCTAGTTTGATCCATTACTCCATCATCTGCAGCTACAACTAAAATTACAATGTCTGTTACTTGAGCTCCTCTAGCGCGCATGGCTGTAAATGCTTCATGTCCTGGAGTATCTAAGAAAACCAAATCGCCTTTTGGAGTTTTTACATAATAAGCTCCAATATGTTGGGTAATTCCACCTGCTTCTTTTGCGGTAATATTAGATTTGCGGATAGCATCAAGTAGAGAAGTTTTTCCATGATCTACATGTCCCATAATAGTCACAACAGGTGGTCTTGGTTTAAGGTCTTCGGGTTTATCTTCTTGTTTGGCAAGTAAATAATCTTCTTCTGAGAAACCTTTCTTTTCTACTTCAAATCCAAATTCTGCTGCTACTAATGAAGCAGTATCTATATCAATAGATTGATTAATAGTGGCCATAATTCCAAGAGAGAGGAGAATTTTTATAATATCTTGAGCCTTTACTCCCATTTTTTGAGCTAGTTCTGCTACTCTTATAGCTTCTTCTATTTTAATTTTTTTCTTTGAACTTTTAATTGGTTGAGTAGAAATAGCTGATGGTTTGTCTTCTTTTTTGTCAGTTTTTTTGCCTTTAGTTTTTTTCTTTTTGCTTGTTTCTTTTGGTTTTGGGGTTTCTTCTATAATAGGTTCTAAGACCTCTTCCTTTTCTTCTTCATAGAAATCAGAAAAATCTACTACGCGTTTAGCACTTTTTTCTTTTAGGATTTTCTTACCTTTCTTCTTTTTCTTCTCCTCAAATATATCTTTTTCTGTCCACCCAGCTTTTCCTTTCTTTTTGGTCTTTTTCTTTTCTTTTACTTCTTTTGTTTCTTTAGGGGGTGTTAGGGTAGATGGCTTTGTGGTAGAAGCAACTGATTTTTCTATCTTCTGTTTAGGTGATTCTTCTTTTTTAGGTTCTTCAGGTTTTGGTTCTGGTCGTGCAATAACTTTTACTTTAGGTTTTATTTCTTCTTTTTTTCCAGAAAATCTTTTTCTTTTTTTAATTTTTTTCTTTTCTTTAGGTTTTGATTCTTCTTTCTTGGGCCTTTTTTCTTCTTTTTGGGGAGAATCTTTGGGTTTTATTTCTAATTGTTTTTCTTTTTTTTCTGTTTCAACAGATTTTTCTTTAACAGGACTGGCTTTTGGGGTGGAAATAATTCTCGCCTTAACTTCTCTAGTTTCTTTTTTTTCTGGGCTTTTTTTAGATTCTATTTTTTTTTCTTCTTTATCTGGAGTAGGTTCTTTAGTAGTTTCTTTTTTTTGTGATTTGGTTTGCTTTCTTCTTCTTATAATAACTCCATCAGGGGCTTTTCGTTTTACTATTTGTTCTTTATTTTCCTTTTTGGTTTTAAATTTTTCTGTAATTGCTGTAATTTCTTCTTCAGTAAGTCCACTCATATGGCTTTTTACTTGAATTCCTAATTCTCTTGAAATTTGAATAATTTCTTTTGTAGATACATCAAGTTCTTTTGCCAAATCTCGAACACGTTTTTTAGCCATTAGTTCTTAACCCCCTTACACTTCTTTAGCCAGCCCTTAAATGTATTTAATTTTTCTTTACACTTTGGACTGCACACGTAAAAACCTCTTCCTGGTTTTGTTTGTTTAATATCTTCTATTAATTTTTTTTTATTATTTTCTATTATACACACGAACCTTATTAGTTCCTTTTTAGGAGCTTTTTTTCTACAAATTATACACATTCTTATAGGAACATGTCTTTTTTTCATTTAATTGTTAGTTTTTAAAAGATTAATTGCTGCTTTTAAATCACTAAGTTTTTCTTTAGAAAGCCCTTCTATAGAAAGTAATTCCTCTTCTGTTGCTTGTTCTATTTCTTCAAGGCTTTCAAAGCCTGCATCTAAAAAGTTTTGCATAGGAATTTCAGCTACACTTGCAAGTTGTTCTAAAATACGTTTATCTTCGTTTAATTGATTATAACGGGTTTCTGTATAAACATCTATTTTCCAACCTAGCAATTTAGAGGCTAACTTTACGTTTTGTCCTCTCTGTCCTATAGCTGGAGTAAGTTGATCATCTGGCACAATTACTTCCAGAATTTTTTCTTCCTCATCTACAAATATTTTGGAGATACGGGCTGGAGAGAGTGCATTAGCTGCATAAGTAGCAATGTCTGGGCTCCAGATAACAATGTCTATTTTTTCTCCTTTAAGCTCAGCAACAATATTATGAATACGAGAACCTTTAACACCTACACAGGCTCCTACTGGATCTACATCAGAGTCTTGAGTCATCACAGCAACTTTAGCTCTTTTACCAGGATCTCTAGCCACAGCCATAATCTTTACAGTTCCGTCTGCAACCTCCGGAACTTCTCTGTGAAATAAAGCTTTAAGGTAATCTGGGTGAGAACGAGATACTATAATTTGAGGTCCACGTCCTTCTTTTTTTACTTCAATAATATAAGCTTGAATTCTATCTCCTCTTATATATCTCTCAGAAGGAATTAATTCATCTTTTGGTAATAAAGCTTCTGTTCTTCCTAAATTAATTATCCATCCCATTTTATCTCTACGTTGAATAATTCCACTTATAATTTCTCCTACTCTATCTTTGTATTCTTCGTAAATAATTTCTTGTTCAGCATCGCGCATTTTTTGAATAATAATTTGTTTGGCTGATTGTGCTGCTATTCTGCCTAAGTCTTCTATACTTAGTTTAAAACCAAGTTCATCTCCAAGTTGTACGTTTTCATCATGTGTTCTGGCTTCTTGAAGGGATATTTCATTTTTAGGATTTTCTACATTTTCAACAACTACTTTAAATTGATATACTTCGATTTCATTGGTTTCTTCATTAAAACTGACTTCAACGTCAATATCATCTCCATACTTCTTGTAAACAGATACCCTAACTGCTTCTTCCAAAGTATCAATTAATAAATCTCTATCAATACCTTTATCTTTAGAAATTTGATCAATAACTTTTTTTAATTCTAAACTCATTTTTCTCTCCACTTCTTCTAAAATTTATATTCTAAATTTACTTTTTCTGTTTCAAAAAAATCAATTTTTATTTCTTGCTTATCTGTTTGTAAAAAGAAAATATTTTGCTCTACTTTTATCAATTTTCCTTTAAATACTTTTTGTTTATTTATTGGTTCTTTTAATTTTACCTTAATGCTTTGGCCTATAAATCTTTTAAGTTGGTTAGGATGAAAAAATTTTCTATTTAATCCAGGAGAAGATACTTCTAGGTTATAAGAACCTGGAATTATATCTTCTATGTCTAAAACAACTTCCAATTCTCGACTAAATTTTGCTAATTCATCTATAGTAATACCATTTTCTTTGTCTATATATATCCTTAAAAGACCTTTTTTACCCCTTCCAAAAGATATTTCTATCCCCCAATACTCTAATTGGTGCAGGGCACACTGTTCTTTGATTAAGTCTTCTAAAGATTGTTGTAAATTTTTATCCATTTCTTCCTCACTAAAAAAAAAGTGGACCCAAGGGGTCCACTCCATCTCGGCATTTCCTCTGGAGTGGAGCGGGTGACGGGATTCGAACCCGCGACTCCAAGCTTGGGAAGCTTGTACTCTACCAACTGAGTTACACCCGCTCAGGCAAGATTTCTATAATCTTCATCTTTATAGTCTTGTCAAGGGAAAAATACATAATTTGAAAATATTTTTTATATTTTTGTTAAATAGTTGGTCTACTATTTGCTAACTTTCTTTTAGAGGAGGCAAAAAATG
The DNA here is from genome assembly GCF_900104045.1 of Desulfonauticus submarinus. Classification (NCBI taxonomy): domain Bacteria; kingdom Pseudomonadati; phylum Thermodesulfobacteriota; class Desulfovibrionia; order Desulfovibrionales; family Desulfonauticaceae; genus Desulfonauticus; species Desulfonauticus submarinus. The sequence continues at coordinate 458,900 of NZ_FNIN01000001.1, read as the reverse complement.
CAAAAAGCAATGTATTCTGCTCTATTTGGTGCTTTGACCCAGGAGTTTCGGCTAAATACTATTGCCAATAATTTGGCAAATGTGAATACCACGGGATTTAAAAAAGATAAACTGGCTTTTGTTGACGTATTTACAAGGTTTGCCTCAGATTACTTAGATCCAAATGATACCGTTAAAAAACGAATTTTATGGCCAGAAGCAAAAGTGATGTCAGAAACTCGTCTAAGCAGAGAATATGTTGATTTAAGCCCAGGAACATTAAAACTTACAGGAAATTCTTTAGATTTTGCCATAGAAGGAGAAGGGTTTTTTAAGATTCAGACACCAGATGGAATTAGATATACGAGAGATGGCAGTTTTAAAAGAGATCCTAAAACAGGAAATTTGGTAACTTCCCATGGAAATCTAGTATTGGGAGAGAATGGTCCTATTGAAATCCCTGAAAATGGTGTAATTACTGTAAATGAAAACGGAGAGATTGTTGTAAATGGAGATATCGTTGATAAACTGGCTGTTGTTTCTGTTTCTAATATTAAAGCGTTGAAAAAAATTGGCAATAATCTTTTTCTTTTAGATCGAAATAAGGGTCAGGAAATTCCATCTAAAGATGTTTTTGTAAAGCAGGGTTATCTTGAAACTTCTAATGTGCAAGTTGTAGAAGAAATGGTAAATATGATAGAAACTTTACGTGCTTTTGAGGCTATGCAAAAAACAATGCAGTCTTCAAAAGAACAGGATGATAAGGTAATATTGCAAGTAGGAAGTATTAGATAAATTAAAATTATTTAAGGAGTAGAACAATGATGCGTTCTCTTTGGACAGCAGCAACAGGAATGATTGCCCAACAGTTAAATATTGATGTTACTGCTCATAATTTAGCCAATGTTAATACAATTGGATTTAAAAAGAGTAGAGCAGAGTTTGAAGATTTAATGTATCAAAACTTAAAAATAGCTGGTGTTGAAAATGCAGGAACAAGAATTCCTGTTGGAATGCAAATTGGCTTAGGTGTAAGGCCAGTTGCAGTACACAAATTATTTTCTCAAGGAGATTATCAGAATACAGGAAATCCTCTTGATCTAGCCATAGAGGGAGATGGATTTTTTCAAGTAATGGTTAATGGAAAGCCAGCTTATACAAGAGCTGGTGCATTTAAATTAGATAATGAAGGAAGGATTGTTACAGCAAATGGATATATTTTACAGCCAGAATTTACAGTTCCACCAGAAACTCAAAATATAGTTGTTACGGAAACAGGACATATTGCGGCCTTAGATAAGGAAGGCAACGAATTAGCAGCTGCTGATATTCCACTTTATACTTTTATTAATCCTAGTGGTCTTAAAAGTATTGGTCGCAATTTATATTTACCAACAGAAGCTTCAGGTGATCCAACCGAAGGTACTCCAGGAGAAAATAATGTAGGAACAATTGCTCAGGGTTTTTTAGAAATGTCTAATGTGGAATTGGTGGAAGAAATGGTAAATATGATTGTAGGGCAAAGAGCTTTTGAAATAAATTCAAAAGCTATTACCACATCTGATCAAATGCTTCAAGTTGCTACGAATATGAAAAGGTAGTTATTAAAATGAAAAAAGTATTGCTTTTAATAAGTATTTTTGTTTTGCAAAGTGCATTTTTGATGGCAGATAATGAGCAATACTTTTTAATAAAAAAATATGTGTGTTCTCTAAATGGCAATTTTTATTTTAGAGATTTTGTTGTTTCCTTTAATAAGAGTTCACAGGAATGGATGAGTTTAAAAGATAAACTTATTTTGTATGTTAAAGATGATAAAAAGTATGTAATAGAGCGGAGAGATATTTATAGTTTATTTAAAAAAGTGCTTGGAAGAAGTGTAAATTCTTGTATTATTCCAGATAAAATAGTTTTAAAAAAAGCAGAAAAGGTATTTTCTCCTAACCAATTGGAAGAAAAGGTTAAGTGTTTCTTTAAACAAAATACAAATCATCTGGATATAACGTTTCGCGATTTTAATTTTAGTCAAGGCATTTTTTTAAATAGAGGAGAAAAATTAAAAATAGAATTAGGGCGAAAATTTCATCCAGGCAGAAATAGTTTTAAGATAAAAATAATTGATACTTTTGGTGTGGTAAAAAAGACTTTTATGGGAAATATTTTTGTAGATGTTTGGAAAGCAGTGCCAGTGATTGCAGTGCCTATACAGCGGCATGAAGCTTTAACTCCAACTAAGATTACATATAAGCGTAAAAATTTGGCGTATATTTCTGGTAAGGTTTGGTCTGGGAAGAATTTTAATTATCGGGTTAAGAAAAGTATGGGAATAGGAGAAGTGATTACTTTAAATAAATTAGAATTACTACCTTTGGTAAGTAAGGGAGAAAGGATAAATTTAGAGTTTAGAGGAAAATATATTCGTTTACAAGGAATAGGTGTTGCTCTTCAAGATGGAATTTTGGGTTCTGAGGTTAAGGTTAAAAATTTAGAAACAGGTAAAATTGTAGAAGGTAAAGTAAAGGGACCAGGTATTGTTCAAGTATTTTAAAAGGAGAAAAAGTATATGCGTATTACAGAGATTGTAATATTACTAGGGGTAATAATATGTTTTAGTTGTGCTCCTCGTCAAAAACAATCAACTCCTGTACCTGCCTTAACACCTCTTCCAGATATTCAAAGTGAACCTACTTATGAAAATCCTGGTAGTTTATTTAGGGAAGAGAGTGCGCATTTTTTATTTGCTGATAATCGAGCCAAACATATAGGTGATATAGTTGTAGTTAATATAGTAGAAAGTGTGAGTGCAAAAAATAAGGCAACTACAAAGTCTCAAAAAAGTTCTTCTATAAATTTAGGAGTTAGTAATTTTTTGGGGCAACAACATATGAGGTTGGTGCCTCTTGGTTCTGCTGTAGGGATAGGGCCTACAATGGGACCTAGAGTGGCAGTAGGCAGTACACCTTTAATTTCTGCTAGTAGTACAAGTAAATTTAATGGTGATGGGGAAACTTCTAGAGAAGCAGAAGTGACAGCTAAAGTTGCTGCAAGAGTTGTAAAAGTACTACCTAATGGGGTTTTACAAATAGAAGGAGCAAGACGTATTCAGGTGAATGGAGAAACTCAAATTATTGTGGTGAGAGGTTTGGCCAGAAGTAGAGATATTGGTCCTGATAATAGCATTTCTTCTAATTATTTGGCCAATGCTCAGATAGAGATTTATGGTCAGGGAATATTAGCTGATAAACAAAAACCAGGATGGTTAACTCGTCTTTTGGATAATATTTGGCCATTTTAGGAGAGTTTTTAATGGTTAAAAAAATAATTCTTGCAGTTTTATATTTATTAATAAGCAGTGTTTCTTTAGCTGTTCGTATTAAAGATATTTCTCAGATAGGAGGAGTGCGTTCTAATCAATTAGTTGGATATGGTTTGGTAGTTGGACTGGCTGGGACAGGAGATAAGAGTAATCCTGAATTTACAATTCAATCCTTAGTAAACATGCTAGAAAATATGGGAGTAAGAGTAGATAAAAGCAGTTTGAAAATAAAAAATGTAGCAGCTGTGATGGTTACTGCTAATATGCCTGTTTCTGCAAAACCAGGTAGTAAATTAGATGTAACGGTATCTTCTATTGGAGATGCTTCTAGTTTATTAGGTGGAGTGCTTTTGCAAACCCCTTTAAAGGGTATTGATGGCAAGGTATACGCGATTGCTCAAGGTCCTTTGGCGGTTGGAGGATTTTCTGCTGGCGGACAAGCAGCTACAGCATCGAAAAATATTTCTACAGTAGCTAGAATCCCAGGTGGAGCTATTGTAGAAAGAAGTGTACCTTTTTCTTTTGCCCAACAAAAAGAACTTACATTAGAGTTATCAATTTTTGATTTTTCAACCACGAACCAAATAGTGAATAAAATTAATAAAAGTTTTCAGGATAATTTGGCGTATGCTCCAGATATTTCTACTATTAAAATAAAAATTCCAAATAAATTCCAACACAACTTGGTACCTTTTATTGCAGCTTTAGAGAATTTGGAAGTTACGCCTGATACACCAGCTAAAATTGTAGTAGATGAAAAAACTGGAACAATAGTATTAGGAGAACATGTTAGTATTTCTCCTGTGGCTATATCTCATGGTAATTTGCATATAGTTGTTCAAGAAGAGCCTCAGGTATCCCAGCCAAATCCTTTATCTCAGGGGCAAACTACAGTGGTTCCTAGAACTAATTTAGGGGTAAAAGAAGAAAAGAAAAATCTTATTTTGCTAAAAGGTGCTACTGTTCAGGAACTAGTAAAAGGGCTTAATGCTATTGGGGCTACACCAAGAGACTTAATTTCAATTTTAAGGACTTTAAAAGCTGCTGGTGCTTTACATGCAGAATTAGAAGTAATTTAAAATGAGTATTAATTATTTTCAAAATTTACAGTTTGTTGCTTTACAAAAATTAGATGATTCTAGCCTAAAAAATAGGCTTGTAAAATTAAAAACTAAAAATGCTAAAGTAGAAAAGTTAAAACAGGCGTGTAATGATTTTGAGGCAATTTTTCTACAAAAGATGTGGGAACAAATGCGTAAAACTGTTCCTAAAGAAGGGTATTTACATAGTAAAGAAGAAGATATGTATCTGAGCTTGTTTGATCAAGAATTAGGCAAAGTGTTAGCTAAGAGTGGAGGAATAGGTTTAGCAAATTTAATGTTTGAGCAGTTAAAAGAAAAACTAGATCAACAAGAAGATAAAGTAGAAAATAAAGTACACATAAAACAAGGCGATAATAGTCTTTCTTCTTTAGACAATAAGATAGAAAGACTTGCTAAAAAAATAGAACTTAAACATCAACCAGGTAAAGGCGGTATTCCTCGACTTGGTGGCATTAAAAAAATTTCTTTTCTTGATTTAAAAGAAGATAATTTTATTTGGCCTGTAAACGGTAGAATTAGCTCAGGTTTTGGGTGGAGATTGGATCCTTTTACGGCCACTCGTGCATGGCACAGTGGAGTAGATATTGCTGTACCAATAGGAACAGAGGTTAGAGCTTGTATGTCTGGAAAAGTTGTGTTTGCAGGGGAAAAATCTGGATATGGTAATTTAGTAATTATAAAACATAAAAATGGTATAGCAAGTTACTATGCTCATAATTCTAAGTTGTTAGTGGAAAAAGGGCAGTTTGTTCGTTTTGGTCAAAAAATTGCTTTATCTGGAGATAGTGGAAGATCTACTGGTCCTCATTTGCATTTTGAACTTAGAAATGGGGATATAGCTTTAAACCCTTTGAAATTTAAAACTTTTTTACTAGCTAAAAAGGAATAATCACATAAAAATTTGGAGGAATAGGCCATGTTAAAAGAGAAGCTGTATAGGATAAGGCAGGCCTTAAATTTATTGTTAGAAATGTTAGAGGAAGAATTTTCCTGTTTAAAAAATAGAAAAATGGATAAAATTGCCGATTTAGAGGTATGTATTCAGGGATTGTTGGAGCAATTAAATCGAGAAAAACAAGAATTTATAATAATTGCTAGAAAAAAAGGTTTTGATTCTGTTTTTAAATTTTTTAATAACCTTGGCCAAATAGATAAATATTCTGTTTTGCTTACTGATATTAAACAAAAAGAGCAGAAAATAAAGATATTAAGTGCTAAAAATAACGCCTTAGCTGTTGCTTTAGCTAATCAAACGGCTAATATGCTTAATTTTTTACAAACTAAAATAAAGGAAAGTAATCCAGAAAATCCTGTTTATACAAATGGGGGAAAACTTGTGGGACGACCAAATATTAATCTGAGAGGATAAGAATGCCTGGAATCAATTCAATTTTAGATATAGGCAGACAAGCATTATTTGCTCATCAATCTGCAATTGAGGTTATAGGCAATAATATAGCAAATGCCAATACCCCTGGATATAGACGACAAGAAGTGCGTCTAGAAGAAGCTATGGCTATAGATTTTTATCCTGGCCAACTAGGAACAGGGGTAAAAGCTAAAGAAGTTTTTAGACATTTTGATGCATTTATAGAAGAACAGTATAATACAAGAGCTTCTTTGAGAGAACTTTATGATAAACTACACGAGGCACTACAAAATGTAGAGATTTTATTTAAAGAAGGAGAAGATGGAGGTATTAATAAAGCTTTAGCTAAATTTTTTAGTGATTGGCAAGAGTTGAGTCAAAGACCAGAAGATACCAGTACAAGAGCAGCTCTTCTTGGAGATACGCAAAACTTATTAAATGCAATTCATCTTACTTCAGATGATTTAAATAAACTGCAACAACAAATGGATGATTTTATAGAACAAGATGTTGATAGAGTAAATGAAATTTTAAAAGAAATAGCAAGTATAAATGGTAAAATTACAGTTCATGAAGAACCAGGTAAGAATAATGCTAATGAACTTAGAGATAAAAGAGATGCGCTTGTTAGAGAGTTAGCAGAAAAGTTAGATATTAATTATATTGATAATGGTCTTGGAAGAGTAATTATTACAACCAAAGCAGGCCATACTTTAGTTGATGGTACAAGCTATTTTGAAATAAAATTTGAGTCTCCAAAGGTGCTTACTTCTTTAGTCCCTGGCTCAACTTTTACTGATAGCATTTATTATGAAGGGAGTTCAGATTATGAATATACGGTAAAAGTTGTCACTGCTGGAGCTGCTAATGGAACTGCACAATTTAAAGTTTCTATTGATGGAGGAAAAACTTTTTTAAAAGATGAAGATGGGAACGATATTGTTTATACAGCAGATAGTTATGCGAATAGAATAACCTTACCTAATGGAGATATTACTATTTGGTTTGGCGATTCTAGTAATAGTCAAAACCCTGCTACTAGTAATTTGAGTGTTGGCGATACCTTTACAATTATTCCTAAAAAAGGATTGTATTGGTATGAAAATTCTTCTAGTTTTATGAACATAACTCCTCAGGTAATGCCAGATGGCTCATTTAATACTAGAAGAGTTCAAGGAGGAAGTTTAGGTGGGTATTTTTCTTTTAGAGATTCTTATGTAGGTAAATACAAAGAAAAATTAGATGCTTTTGCTAAGGCAATTGTATGGGAAGTAAATAGAATACATTCTCAGGGTGCTGGATTAGATAAATATACTTATGCTAATGGAACATATGGAGTAACTAATACGAGTATTGCTTTAGGAAATTATGCCTCAGGACTTAGTTTTGGTAATAAACTGCAAGAGGGCAATTTATCTTTATTTGTATATGATAATTCTGGTAATTTAGTTGCAAATGGTCCTTTGGATTTTGATAATGCCACTGCAGGAATTCAAAATTTTGATCCTAATAATCATTCTTTAGAGGATGTGAGAGATGCGATTAATAATACTTTTGGTACTTATATCTCAGCGAGTATTGTAGATAATAAGTTGGTATTACAAGCAAATACAAATTATTCTTTTGTTTTTGGTGAGGATACATCTGGTTTGTTATCTGCCTTAGGAATAAATACTTATTTCCAAGGAAATGGGGCAAATGATATTGCTTTAAATGATTTTATACGAAATAATATTTCTTATATAAATGCAGGTCATGTAAATGGAGCAGGAGAAGTAAATTATGGAGATAATTATATTGCCTTACAGATTGCAGAACTAGCACATAAAAATGTTGATATATATACTACAATAGAAGGAACTACTTCTCAGACTTTGCAGGAATATTATAATAGTTTGGTAGGAAATGTAGGGGCAGATACAGAAATGAGTGAATTTAATTATAATTATAATAAAACCTTAGCTGATGACTTAAATAGCAGACAAGAAGAGGTTTCTGGTGTTAATATGGATGAGGAAATGACAAATTTAATTAAATTTCAAAATTCTTATGCTGCAGCTGCAAAGTTGATTAATGTAGCTAATGAAATGGTTCAAACACTTATTAGTTTAAGGTAGGAAAGAATTATGAGAGTTTCACAAAGAGACCTTTTTACAACTTTTATTAATCAATTTCATTATTCTACTTCCAAATTAGTAGAATTAAATAAAAAAGCAGCTAGCCAAAAACAGGTAAATAAACCTTCAGATAATCCAATAGGTATGACTAGAATACTTGATTATAGAGATTCCATTGCAGCTCTTGCTCAATATAAAAAAAATATTGATACAGCTAAGGGTTGGCTAAATTTAAGCGATGAAACTTTAATGCAGGTTAATAATATACTTATTAGGTTAAAAGAGATATCAGAACAAGGGGCTACAGGCACTCTTACAAAAGAACAACGGCAGGGATTAGCGTATGAAGCTAGGCAGTTGTTTAGTCAATTAGTTAATCTTTCAAATACAGAATATGAAGGCAAGTCTATTTTTGCTGGTCATAAAGTAAATGAAGATGCTTTTGTGGAAGGATTGTGGCTTACCTCTAATAAAAATGATAATGTAGATGGCTTTATAAATTCTATAAGTGGAAATTCATCTAAAACAGTGTTGGTTCAATTTTTAACCGATGGAGTTATAGGAACAAATGCAATTAATTATAGATATTCTGAAGATGGAGGAGATACTTGGCAAACAGGAACTATAGCGGCAGGAAGCACTACGTTAAACTTAGGTGATATACAAGTGGATTTTACAGCAGGTTATACTGTACAAGCTAACTCGTTGACTGATTATAATGATGATTCTGGAACGTGGCTTTGGGTTAGGCCTACAGCAATTTACCAAGGAGATGTTGAAGAAGATAAAGTAGTGGACTTATATGCTCAAAATACTGCTTTAACTGCTCAAGCTTATGGGAATTTTGATAAAAATTTAAATATAAGAATAGATGACATAACAGGGACTACTATAACATATTCTTATTCTACAGATGGAGGAAATAATTGGACTACAGGAAATACTACAGATAACACAACCTTTCTTGTTCCTGGCGGAAGAGTAGAGGTTAATAGTCAAGCTAACCTTACGGTTGGAGATCAGTTAATTGTACGGCCTGAAATGGCTAAAATAGAAGTTGAAATTTCTGCTAGTGAAAAGGTTCAGATTAATCATGTGGGGAAAGATATCTTTGGTGGTATTTACCAAAATGAAGTAGTTTTTAGTGGAGCAGGGAAAAATGTATTTGAAACTGTAGGAAAACTAGTTGGTTTTTTAGAAACTAATAACCAATCTGGCATTCAAGAGGCACTTGAAAATCTTAATGACAGTTTAAATCATATTTCTAACCAATTAGCTTCTATTGGGGCAAGGGAAAATAGATTAGAAGTAGCAGGTAATATATTATCTGGGCTTTCTATAAATGAAAAAGAGAGATTGAGTAAAATAGAAGATGCTGATGTGGCAGAATTAATGACTCAACTTGCAAATCAGCAAATCATTTATGAGGCTGTTTTAAAATCTTCTTCAATGATTATGAGAATGAGTTTAGTAAATTATATTTAAATTATGCTTATTTTATCAAGAAAAATTGGAGAAAGTCTTCATATTGGGGATAATATTAAGATAACTGTTTTAGAATGTAGAGGAAAAACAGTTAAATTAGGAATCGAAGTCCCTGACGATGTTACTGTATTTAGAGAAGAAGTATATAAGCGTATTTTAGAGGAAAATAAGAAATCATTGTTAATAGATAAGGATGATTTTTATAAGGTAATAAGATTATGGGACAAATAGAAGTAAGTTCTAGATTAGGAAAGATAATTATAGATAAATCTAAAATTATCTATTTCCCTAGGGGATTAATAGGTTTTGAGGGATACCATTATTTTGTTTTGCTACAAATAAAGGATAAATCTCCTTTTTTATTATTACAGAGTACTGAAAATAGTAGACTAGGACTTATTGTAGCAGATCCATTTGTATTTGTTCCTCATTTTAGATTTTCTTTAAATAAAATAGAAGAAAAGGTTTTAAGAATTAGTGGAAGAGATGAAATTTCTGTTTTAGCAACAGTAAATATTCCTGCTGGAAAACCAGAAAATACTACTTTAAACCTTAGTGGACCAATTGTAATAAATAATAAAAGTAAAAGAGGATTACAACTTGCTGTTATAGAGGCTGGGTTGCCTTCTCATGTGGTTATTAGTGAATTTGTTCAGGAAAGAACATGAGAGAAAAAATGGTTAATCCCAAAGTTGGTGGTCTTCTTCTAATATTTTTTGGGCGATCTTTTGAGGATCTGGGTGGTATTGGCCTGTATGGATTTGTTCTTTAAGCTTTTCTATTTTGGCTATTCTTACTTCAGGTGCATTTTTGGCTTCTTTTAAAATAGTAGCAAATAATTTCGCTTTTGGAGAAATAGAGATGGTGTCGTTTTTTTGACTTTTTAACTTTTGTAAAGTCTCTTTTTTTTGTTTTTCTTTTATTTCTTCTTGTCTATAATTATCTATTTTATCTAACAAATTTTTTATTTGCATTTTTAACTCCTAGATCATAGTTTCATTAACTTTTTTTATAGTTATTTCCCAGAGTTTCTGCAAGATTTGTTCCCTCTCTTTAGGTAAAAGTTCTACTGGGCCATTTTTTTCTTCTTTTAAAATATGAATATCATCTCCATTTGGAGGAGGATATTTAAAAATAAATTTTTGATTCATCTTTTTTTCTAAATCGGCTTTTATTTCTAAAACTATAGGGTGGTTGTTTTCTGAAGTTAGTAAATTTTCTATAATTTCTCTGGCAATTTGTTCTATCATCTGGCGTCGTTTTGCTTCTGGAGATACTTCCACTATATCATGACCTGCCTGACGCAAAAGTCGTCTTAATCTTGCTATTCTACGTCCATGATTAAGTTCTTTAATGTATTCGCTTAAGACGTTTTTGGTCAAATATGGACTTATGGTCATAAATCACCTCATCTGTCTTTCTTATCGACATGTTTTTTAATTTCTTTAGGCTGGAAATAAAAAAATATACAAAATTTTTTCAAAAAGTAACTTTTAAGTAATAAATATTTGCTAGAGAAATATTTGGAGGGATAATGAAATGGCGTATTTAAAAAAAATTTTAGAATTTTTTATTTTACTTATAGGCTTAGGTTGTATTTTTTATGAAATATTAAATATTAGCACTTGTTTAGCTTTGAAGTCTATTTTGTGGTTTTGATATGTATATAGTTAGTGTTTTTTATAATATCGTTGACAAGCTAAACAATAAGCTTTTCCTTTAAAGATTTCTTTATTATTCCAGCAAAAAAATGCTTCTTTTTCCGAAATGTCACACTTACATCTAGCACAAAAATATTTCTTATTTTTTGGATTATCTGTGTTTTTAGTTAATTTTATATTAAATTTTTTAAACCAATTTATATTTATTGGAGAATGAAAGGAAACTAATTTTTTAGCAAATTTTTCTATATCAGAAAGAGTGTGTGTTTTTAGAGCCAATCCTAGACATTCTATTGTAGATTGTTTATCAATTTGTTTATCTATTATCGCTTCTAATGTATCTGCTTTTATTATTGTACTAGTATCAAATAATTTTTTAGGAGGACGTTTGATTGTAGAATTAGGAGAAATTAAGATATAACTAAAGAACCTAGGTTTTATTTTTACTCCAGCACGTCTAGGTAATAAATCATAGGAATCAATAAAATCTGCTAAAAGTTTAATATGTCTCTTATTTTGTTCAATAGGAGATGGGATACCAATAGATTTATTTTTATAAAAAACTTCAAATTCTCCATTGTCTGTAATTTTTATCCCATATTTATAAAATTTAGACTCTAAAACATAAATATCGAAAAATCTATTTATAAGAATATGATCTATTTGGGCTACTTTGCCTTTTAATTCTAGTCTTAAATCATGAATAACTATCCAGTTTTTAGAATTTTCATAATAAAAGTTAATATAGTATGCTGCTTCATCTTCTGTTTTTAATCCTTTTTCTAGGATTAGAATCTGTTTTTTTATACTGCTGCGTTGTTCTTCTGTTAAGTTATATTTTAGTAATTGTCTTAAAAGCTTTAAATCTTTTTCTTTTGAGTCTCTACTTTTTATTAACATATTATAACTCTTTGCTTCGCTTATAACTAGCTATTATTCCCTCTATAATCGCTTTTTTTAGGCCATTAAATTCCATTGAATTTAATCCATAAACTGTTGTCCCTCCAGGAGAAGTAACCATGTCTTTAAGTTCTGATAGGTGTTTATTTGAGAGATAACTAGTTAATTCTAAAGAACCTTCAAACAGTTTAATAATCATTTCTTTACTTTGTTCTGCAGTAAACCCAAGAGTAACACCAGCTTGAATAAAGCTTTCTAAAATTAAAAATACAAAAGCAGGGCCAGAGCCAATAAGTGCGGTAAAAGCATCAAAATAATTTTCTGATAAAATATAGCTTGTTCCTAAGTGAGAAAACAAATCAAAAATAAAGTTTTTTTGTGTTTTATTAAGATTGGGATCGTCAAAACAAAGAGCAAATACTCCTTTACCTACAAGGGCAGGAGTATTTGGCATTACTCTAATGCAAGCACATTTTTTTTCACAAGATTGTATTAAGGTATTTAGGTTTACTCCAGCAGCAATAGAAATAATACACTTTTGAGCACGAAGTTTTGGTTTTATCTCTTGAATTATAGAGCTTACTAAGTAAGGTTTAACTGCTAAAATGATATAATCTGTCTTTTCTGCTAATTCTAAAGTATTTGTACAGATATTTATTTTAGAAGAACACGATAAATTTTTTATTTTTTTTATATCTATATCATAAGCATATAATTCTATTTTATTTAAGGGGGAAAGCCCTTTTAACATTGCTCCCCCCATATTTCCTGTGCCAATAAAACCAATTTTGGTCATTTTATTTATCCTACTATTTCTAGTTCATTAAAAAAATAAGCTATTTCAGTTTTAGCATTTTCTATGCTATCGGAGCCATGAACAGAATTTTTTTCAATATCTAAAGCAAATTTTTTGCGAATAGTTCCTTCTTCTGCATTTTCAGGGTTAGTGGCTCCCATAAGTTTACGATAGTTTTCTATTGCATTTTCGCCTTCTAGTACAGATACAACAATTGGACCTGAGGACATAAAATCTGTTAAACTATCAAAAAAAGGTTTATCTTGATGTACTTTATAAAAACCTTCAGCTTGTTTTTTGGTTAAATATAGCATTTTGAGAGCCACAATTTTTAGTCCTGCTTTTTGAATCATGGTTAAGATTTCGCCAACTAGATTCCTTTGCACTGCATCTGGTTTGATAATAGATAAAGTTCTTTCTACCATTTATAACCTCCAAGAATTTGAATTGATCTGTTTTATTTATAAATAGAATGTCAAAGACGCAAGAAAAATTTATCCTGCATATGTTTAACTTTTCCCCCAATTTATAATATTAAACAGTTGGATTTTAGAATAAATTTTAAACTAAAAGGTATGGATAGAAGTTAATTTTTTTACTTTAATTAATTGAATGTGAGAATTTTTTGTATTTTTCCAGGCAGAAAGGGTAGAAATGGTGACAGGATAAGGATGTCCAATTGCTATAACAAAACCTTTTTTTAAGGCAATTGCTTCAGCTTTGTGAAGTTGAAATAAAATAGCTTTTTCATCTTGAACATTATCTAAAAAAATATCTCGTCTCAAATAAGCTATATTTAACTCTCGAGCAAGTTTTCGACTAACACTTTTGGGAGTAGTAAGACTATCTAAAAAGAACAAATTTCTTTTTTTTATTTCTTTAAAAATTATTTTCATTCCTTGGTTAAAGGCTGTAAACCTTGATCCCATATGGTTATTTACTCCCACTGCATTTGGAACTAAATTTAGATCTTGTAAAAAAGTGATTTGTAAATCTTGGGGAGACATGTTTACAAATAATGCTCCAGGTCCAGGATTAGCTGAAATTGGATAGCCTTCGGGTTCCATAGGTAAATGAAGCATTACATCTTGTTCCTTTAACATAGCAAGATGAGATATTTTAGAAGTATATGGAGCATATGGTAAAAGAGATAAAGTTATATTTAGATCTAAGTTTAATAGTTGGGTAGCTTTTTTTATGCTTCTACCGATATCGTCTATAATTAATGCCATTTTAGCTTTTTTAGTTGGGATTATTTTTTTTGTTTTTAAAACTATCCTGTGCGTTAGGATACCATTGATTAAAAGGTAATATATTGAAGAATCCATTTTTTTGATAGAAGCAAATGGAGCAACTAGTTTTAAATCTTTCTTAAAATTATTTATAAATTTTTGAGCATTAGGTACATATAGTATTATTTCTTGGAATTTATATGGATTGTTATGGATATATCTTAATTTAGATTTATGCGATATAATTCTAACTTTTTTTTGATTTGTTTGATATAGGTTTTGAATTAATAATAAATCAACTTTATTAATTTTTATATTGAACTCATTTTCTTTTCTTTGCTCTTCTTCATATTGTTGATAAGAATGTTTTTTATTTTTATTGCTTTGTATTTTTAGATGTTTTTTCTTAATTTTAGTATGACTGGCATTTATAGACTTAATTTGTTTCGGGGTTGGCGTTTTTGTTAAAGATAATCTTGTGAAAATAAAATATGCTCCTAAAGCAGATAGGCCGGCTATTAAGATTAGGATAAAGAGTAAAGGAGAAAAAGAAATTTGTTGTTTTTTCTTTTTTCGAGTTTTTGTTGTTTTTTTTCTTTTTTTAGTAGTTTTTTTAGGCATAGCAAGAACTAAAAAATTAGGGGCAGATTTAATCTGCCCCTAATTTTTTGTTAAATTTTATTTTTTTTATTCACTTGCATAGTTTAATTTTTTTAAAAGAGGCATCTTTTTTACTACTTCTAAAGCAATTTTTAATTGGTTATCCTTGGAAAGCATTTTTTGGGCTTCTTTTGTTTCTTTTGTTATTTTAGAGTGTTTATTTTTTTCTGGATTATCTAAATGTTTGGATAGATCTTTTTCTCGTAAAACATGTTCTTTTTCTTTTGGTATAGGTTGAAAAGGGATTTCTAAGTCTGGTTCTATGCCATAAGCCTGAATAGAACGTCCAGAAGGGGTATAATAAAGAGCAATAGTTAGTTTAATTGCAGATCCATCTGATAAAGGAATTATTGTTTGAACTGACCCTTTACCAAAGGTTTTTTCGCCAATTAATAAAGCTCTTTTTTGATCTTTTAAAGCTCCTGCTACTATTTCAGATGCAGAAGCAGATCCTGCATTCACTAATACTACCATTGGACAGAGAATGTCAGTTTTTTGTTTTTTGGCTTTATATTCTGATCTGGTAGTTTTATCTCTCCCTTGAGTGTAAACAATCAGGCCTTTAGACAAAAAGATGTCCGATACTTTTATAGCTTGGTCTAATAATCCGCCTGGATTGTTGCGCAAATCTAAAATAAGACCTTTTAAATGTTTGCGATATTTTTTTATATTCTTCAAAATTTCTTTTGAAGTTGTGGCTTTAAAGTCTGTAATTCTAAGGTATATATATCCTGGTTCTAGTTCTACAATTTTGACTGTATGGATAGGGATTGTATCTCTTATAATGGTAATTTTTTGAGGTTTTTCTGCATCTTTATGTAAAATTAATAGTTCTACAGGTTTTCCTTTAGGTCCTCTAATTCTTTTTACTGCATCCATTAAAGTCATGCCTTGAGTTGACTCTCCATCTATAGCTAGAATTATATCTCCTGCTTTTAAACCTGCTTTATAAGCTGGAGTTCCTTCAATAGGAGAAATAACTGTGAGTCGTTTGTTTTTCATTCCTATTTGGATTCCAATTCCACTAAATTTACCAGAAAAGTCTTCTTGCATAGCTTTTAATTCTTCTGGATCAATATAGGCAGAATGGGGGTCTAAAGAACTTAACATTCCTTTAATAGCACCTTTTAAAAGTTCTTTTTCTGTTTTTGGCTTGACATAGTGCTGCTCTATAATACTTAGTACTTGGCTAAATTGTTTTAATGCCTGATAATCATTTGTAGATTTGGCCAATGAATCATGGGGAACAAAAAGTAATAAACCTAAGATCATAAAAAAAGTAGTTATATGGTTTAACATAATAATGCCTCCTAAAATTTGCTTAACCAGAAAATAGGATTAACTGGTTTTTGTTTAAAACGCAATTCAAAGTATAAACCATAATTTTTTAATTTAGGATAATATCCACATAGTCCAATTACTTCGCCTTTTTCTACATTTTGTCCTATTTTTACAAAGCTTTTGGATAAAAAGGCATATAAAGAATAATATCCTTGACCGTGAGATAAAATAATTACCTCTCCAAATCCCCTTAGCACATCATTGTGCACTACTTTTCCCCAGAATATAGCTTTAATAGGAGAATTTTTAGGAAGCCTTAGACCTATTCCTCTGCACGGAGGATGTTTTTTTAAATTAAATTTGACCTTAAGTTTTCCTTTTGCTGGCCAAGGTAAATGGCCCTTTGCTTTAGAAAATTTGCGATTTGTTAAAATAAGGAGTTTATAATTTAAACTTTCTACAGTATGTAAAATTTGTTGTAAATTTTCTTCTTCTTTTAACTTAACTAATCTAGTTTCTTGAATTTTTTTTAGAAAAAATAGCTTCTTTTCTAGTAAACTATCTTTTACTAAGTTTATTTGTTTTAATTGTTTTTTTCTTTCTTCTATTAATTTTTGTAATTCTATCAATTGAGATGATATTTTTTGACACTCAAGGGAAAATTCTTTGTAAATTTTGCTAACTTTATCTAATAATATATTCATTAATTTTATTTTTAATTGCCATCTTTCTTCATTTTTAGTGTCAAAGATATTTAAAGTTTTATTTTGTAGATATATTGGCCAGATTTTATCTAAAATATTTTTTAAGTCTTTTTTTAATTTTTCTTTTCTTTTACTTGTTATCTGATAGTTCTTTAAAAGATAAGCTTCTTTTCTTTTTATAAGAGAAAGTTTTTCTTCTTCTTTTTGTAACTTTTGTGTTATTTTTACAATTTCATTATCAACTTTAGTTAATTGTTTAATTATTTTTTTTTCTTTGCTAGATAGTTTCTTTAGAAAAGATTTTTTATTTTTTATTTGGATTTTATAACTTTTTAATTCAGATTGTATTTTTTTTAGAGAAGCAAGAGAAACTTGTGTATTAATTTTAAAAAGGAATAGACAAATAATAAAAAAGACAAGTAACTTTAGATATTGTTTAGGGGACATTCTTCGCACCTAGGTTTATTTTTAAGGCACCACTTTTTACAGGCTCTAACAATGAGTGCATGATATTCATTGAATAATTGGACATTAGGATCAAGATTATCCATAAATAAGTCTTGGATTTCTTGGTATGAAGTTTCTTCAGGTACTAGGCCATGACGAGAAAACATTCGTTTAGTATAGACATCTACTACAAAAATAGGTTTATCTAAAGCATAGAGGAGAATACTATCTGCTGTTTCAGGCCCAATACCAGAAACAGAAAGTAATTTTTCTCTAAGTTCTTTTAAAGGATATATTTTTAAATTAGTGATTTTTAAGTTTGCTTCTTTTTTTAAAAAATGTAGGAAATTTTTTAGCCGTTTTGTTTTTAAGCGAAAAAATCCTGCTGGTTTTATATAAAAGGCAAGCTTTTCTTCTGGCAAAGAGAATAATTTTTGTTCATTTAAAAGATTTGCTTGTTTTAGATTATGAATTGCCTTTTCTACGTTGTTCCAGTTTGTGTTTTGAGTAAGAATTGCACCTACTGCTATTTCAAAAGGCGACTCTCCTGGCCACCAATGACTTGGTCCAAGAGCTGAGAATAGTTTAGTATATATTAGTTTTAAAACGTCTTTTTTATTCATTTTGGAAGTGCAAAGCAATCCATTCTTGGTGAGTGAGTTTATTTTTTAGTTTTAATCCCACTTTTTCATAGCAAGAAATAACTTTGGGAGATTGCTCTATTAATATTCCTGATAAGATCAGATGAGCGTTAGGGCAGAGATGTTTTTTTATATTTTCTCTCATTTGTATAAGTGGGTTTGCCAAAATATTTGCTATGATTAAAGAAAAATTACTGTTTATATCTTCAATAGATCCTTTTTGTACTGTAAAGAAATCGTTAATTTGGTTTAAAGTGATATTATATTTGGCGTTTTGGATAGCATGACTGTCTATATCAACTCCTATTCCTTTTAAACCAAGTTTAGCACAAGCTATTCCTAAAATGCCAGAACCTGTACCCAAATCTAAAAAATAGTCTTTATGAGGATCAAAATATTGTTTTAATGTACAAAGCATTTTTAAACAAAGAAAAGTTGTTGCGTGATGTCCTGTACCAAAAGCCATTTCAGGGTAAATATAGATAGGTATAAGGGCAGGATCTATTTTTTTTTGTTCCCATGAAGGCAAGATGACAAACATATTATTTACATTTATTGGTGTAAAAAATTGTTTCCAACTTTCTAGCCAGTTTTGGGATTTTAATAGGTAGGTAGAAACTTGTATGTTTGGAATTTTATTTTTTAAAATAGAGATAGTATCGTTTGCTTCTTTAAAAGTGTTAAAAACAACTTTTATTTGAATATTATCTCTATCAATAGAGCAACTTTCCCATCCCCAAGGCGCAAGTAAATAAAGATATCCTTCTACAATTTCTTGTAAAGAAGAGGGTATTTTTATTTCTACTCCATATAGTTTTTTATCTTCCACGGGCTTGATACCTAGCAAGATGTTTTTCTAATCTACGACTGATAGATGTTAAAACATAACATACAATAAAATAAAGTATTGCAATTGTTAAAAATATTTCTGTAGGAGCTACTAAAGTTCTATTATTTACTTGGGTCGCAGCTCTGGTTAATTCATTAACACCAATTATGTAAGCCAAGGAAGTATCTTTAGTAAGACTTACAAACTGATCTACAAATGATGGAATCATATTTCTTAAAGCTTGCGGAAGAATAATATAGCGCATTGCTTGGAAATGATTTAGTCCTGTTCCTCTAGCTGCTTCCATTTGGCCTTTAGGTAAACTTTGGACCCCAGCTCTAACAATTTCAGCAATATAGGCGCTAGTAAATACTATGAAGCTAATGAGGGCACTACTTGCTTCTGGCAAAGTATGTCCTAGTAAAATAGGAGCAAGAAAATAAAACCAAAATATGACCATTAATAGAGGAGTTCCTCTTACAATTTCTATGTAGACAAGGGAAGGATATTTAAGCCAAGGTTTTTTGGATAAACGCATCAATCCTATTATTAATCCTAACCAAAATGCACCAAAAATACCGCCTAGTGCTAAAAGAATACTCATAGCAAGGCCACCAAGAGGACCTTCTGGATAGGCTCCTACAAGAAAATAACCAAAATTATTCCAAACAATATCCCAATGCACAGGTTCACCTCGTTTTTAATATTTTATATGACGGAGAAAATATTTGTTGTATAAATTTACCAGTAGAGAAATAGTTAACGAGATTGCGATATAGATTAAAGTTGCTACCGTAAATGCCTCAAATCCATGAAATGTATAAGACTCTATCTGTCTAGCCATATAAGTTAATTCCATGACTCCAATAGTCATGACTAGAGAAGAGTTTTTAGTCAAATTTAAAAATTGAGAGATTAAAGGTGGAATAATGATTCTAAAGGCTTGAGGTAAAATAACATAACGCATAGCTTGAATAAAGCTAAGCCCACATGCTCTAGAGGCTTCTAATTGGTTTTTAGGAATGGAATTAATTCCAGATCTTATTTCTTCTGCAATAAAGGCAGATGTATAAACAGTTAAGGCTATTACGCCTGCAGCAAATTCAAAGTCTTGTTGATAGAGCCATTGATTAACAGCCTTGGGAAGAACTGCATCAGATCCAAAGTACCAAAAAAATATTTGTACTAATAAAGGAGTGTTTCTAAAAAATTCAGTATAAGCTAAACTAAACCACTCCAAAGGTTTTATTTTGGAAAGTCTAAAAACGGCAATGATTGTTCCAATAATTAAAGAAAAGACTATGGAAACAGCAGAAATTTTTAGAGTTAAGATCAGGCCGTCTATAATCCATTGGCCATATTCTCCACTTAAGACTAGTTTCCAATTAAATTGGTAATTCAAAGTTTTTACCTCTCCTCTCTAAATTTTTAAGATATTTGGTTTTTAGACCAGGGATTTATCCCTGGCCTAATTGTCATATTTTTTTAATATGGCCAAATTTCCATTTTCCAAGTTAAAGGTAAGTGGAACTTAGAGTGGGGACCAAACCATTTGTTATAAATTTTTTGGTATTCTCCACTGTTCCACATATCTACAAGACATCTATTTACAAAATCTCTAAAATCAGAGTCATTTTCAGGTAACCCAATACCATAAGGTTCTGCAGAGATATAATCTCCAACAATTTCATATTCGTCTGGATTAGGGGCGCTGTTTTTAAGACCAAGTAAAATAGTAGAGTCTGTAGTAACAGCTGCTACTTTACCTTGTTGAAGAGCTAAAAAGGCTTGAGGATAGCCTTCAAAAGAAAGTACTTTACATTTTGGTTGAGCTTTTTTGATATTTTTTTCAGAAGTAGACCCTTTTGATGTTCCAACCTTTTTCCCAGCTAAGTCAGCTACGGATTTAATTCCAGAGCCTTTTTTTACTAAGATTTTTTGTCCGTCCATGAAATAGGTAATAGAAAAATCGATTACATCATCTCTAGAGAATTTGTGGGTCATAGTAGCAGCAACTAGATCTACAGAACCTTGGGTTAACATGGGAATTCTGGTAGCAGAAGTTACTGGTTTTAACTCTAATTTTACCCCTAGCTTGTTGGCAATGTAGCGACAAATGTCTACATCAAAACCTACTAATTGATTAGTCTTTTCATCAACATAGCCAAATGGGACCACTGCATCTTTTACTCCAGCAATAAGTTTTCCTCTGGCTTTTATTTGTTCTAACTTTCCAGCAAAAGCCAAACTACTTAGCATCATTATTGTTGCTAAGCCTACTAAAATACTAGTAAAAAATTTTTTCATCCTTCCTCCTCCTTAATTTATAGTATTTCTTTTAGAAATGCCTTAGTCCTTTCATGGGTTGGGTTAGTGAAGAAATGTTCAGGAGTACCTCTTTCTAATATTTCTCCACCATCCATAAAAATAACTCTATCTGCAACTTCTCTTGCAAATCCCATTTCATGGGTTACGCAGAGCATTGTCATTCCATCTCTTGCCAGATCTTTCATGACGTTTAATACTTCATTTATCATTTCTGGATCTAAAGCTGAGGTGGGTTCATCAAAGAGCATAACCTTTGGTTTCATTGCCAATGCTCTTGCTATTGCTACTCGTTGTTGTTGACCTCCCGAAAGTTCTGCTGGATATTTGTGAGCCTGGTCTTTTATTCCTACCCGTTCTAAAAGTTCCAAAGCAATGTTTTCTGCTTCATCTTTTGGCATTTTGCGGACTTTAATGGGGGCAAGAGTTATATTTTTTAAAACTGTTAAATGTGGATAGAGATTAAATTGTTGGAAAACTATTCCAATTTCTGCTCTTAAATTATTAATATCTACAGATTTATCGTGGATATTTTTTCCCTCAAATAGAATTTCACCTCTATCTATTTCTTCTAACCTATTGATACATCTAATTAAGGTGCTTTTACCAGAACCACTTGGGCCACAGATAACAAGAACTTCTCCTTTTTCAATTGTTTCGTTAATATTTTTTAAGACATGAAAATCTCCAAACCATTTGTTTACATTTCTTAGCTCAAGATAAGCCATAATTTTTATTACCTCTCCTAAATAATTTGGACAAAAGTCAAAAATCTAAACCTATTTCATAAACGAGGGTATAGTATTTGTCAAACAAATGAATTTTTTTCAGTTTAGATTGTTTAGATGGTTAATGAAAAAGTTTTGGATATAATTTAATCTCTTAAAGAATATTTCTTGGCAATGAGGGCTAATCAGGGTATAGAGGTGGTCTAGAATTTAGATTTTAGATTTAATTATCCTTTGTAAAGGAGTTTTTCTAAATATTTAAATGGCTAAAATTGTTTATTTACCTGCCAAAGATTGTATTTTTTTTCGCTTAGGCTTTTGTCTGTATGAAGAAATCCTAAATCCAGGGTATTTTACCAAATTTCGATGTAAAATATTGCAGAAATGGGAAAAAGATTATGATAATTTACTAGATAGGGCAGAGATTTTTGGTTTAGATTTAGAAATGGTAGAAAAAATTTGGTCCAAAGGAGATCTTCAAAGATATGAGGAGATGAAAACTTGTTCTAGGTTTCAAGAAGGTGGGGATAGTCTGTGTCGCTATTTATATGGGGATATTTGTCTTTTAAATTTACCAGAATGTAAAGGGCGATGTGATTTTTTCCAACTATCAGGGGATAAAAAATGATATATTAAGCTGGAGGTAGAATGAAGACGGAATTGATATTTTTCCCTTACTTACATCGGGACTATGTTGATGCTCAAATTAGAGATAAAGGTAAATTTTTAAATGTAGGTTTTGAGGATGATGATGAAAATTTTTTTACTCCTTTAAATTTACCATTTTCCCAAAAAGAAGTTCATTCTTATCTTCGTTTTTGTTTAGAATTTGGTTCTCAATTTAAGAATTTAAGAGACATGGAATCTTATTTGTTGCAAGAAAAATTTTTGTTTGATCCAGAAGGGGAGAGTTCTTTAAAGTCAGAGTTGTTAAGTTTATCTAAAGATAACATTAAAGATAATAAAGGGAAGAAGGATAAACTAAATGAAGCAGTTAAGTATCATATGGTTTTAATTTTGTTTTATGCGTATGAAGAAAGAATAAAAGAAATTATTGAATTGGAAAAAGAAGTAGAAGATAAATTGGAGAAAATGCATACTTTTTTAGGTGTAGAAGATAGTTTTAAAACTAAGGATTTTTTTTCTAACTTTATTGTTAAATATGAAGTAAAGTTGGATACACTTTTACCTGCTTTTGATTATTTTCTTCCAAAAGAATTTCAGTTATTAGTAGTTGCAGAAAATGTTTTTAATGAGTTAACTGAGATGGGGGTTCGGTGGCAGTCAACTCAAGATAGTGAAGAACTTTTAGGAGAGATGGAAGTAAAAAAAGGGAAAATTAGAAAATTTATATATAGGAAAAAGATTTGAAGGAGGAGAAGATGGGAACTGAAAAGGTTGGCGCCAGAATTAAAAAATTTAGGGAGATGGAAGAAATTTCCTTAGAAGAACTGGCTGAAAGAACAGGGTTAGAAGTAAATTTTTTAAAGGCTGTGGAAGAAGATGGAGTATATCCATCTTTAGGTCCTTTGCTAAAAATTGCTAGAGCTCTGGGAACCAGGCTAGGTACCTTTTTAGATGATACAATTAGTCAAGACCCTCTTATTATTCGTTTAGAGGAAAGAGAAGAAGAATTGAGTATTTTAAAAGGCAAAGACAAACCAGCAGCTTTGCGTTTTTATTCTCTTGGAAAGGGAAAGAGTGATAGGCATATGGAACCTTTTTTTATAGAAGTTTTACCTGAATCTGCAAAAGAAAAAAAGCTTTCTTCTCATGAAGGAGAAGAGTTTATCGTAGTTCATTCTGGAGAAATTGAATTGATTTATGGTCAAGAAGTTTATACTTTAAAAGCCGGAGATAGTGTTTATTATAATTCTATTGTTCCACACTATTTATCTTGTAAAGGAGAGACTCCTGCAAAGATCTACGCTGTACTCTATTTTCCAGAAAATTAAAGGAGGCAATGTTTAATGTGGGATAAACCTTTAAGAGAAATAACCCTCGGCCAATTGTTGGATGAGGCTGTTTCTAATTATCCAGACAATGACTTTGTGGTTTATGTGGATAGAGACTTTCGTTTAACATATAAAGAATTTTCTGATTTAGTGGATCAAGTGGCAAAAGGTCTTATGGCCTTGGGAGTAAAAAAAGGAGAAAAAGTAGCTGTATGGGCTACAAATGTGCCTTATTGGGTGGTGCTTCAATTTGCTACAGCTAAGATAGGAGCTGTTTTACTTACAGTAAATACTTATTATAAACGAGATGAGTTAGCTTATCTTTTAAAACAGTCTGAAGCAGAAAATATTTTTTTAATAGATGGGTTTAGAGATACTGATTATGTCCAAACTATTTATGATTTGGTTCCTGAACTAAAAACTCAACAAAGAGGATTTTTGAGTAGTAGAGAGTTTCCTAATCTAAAAAGAGTTTTTTTCTTAGGTCAAGAAAAGCATAGGGGTATGTATACTTTGCCAGAGTTAATGGCAATGGGAAAACTAATTAGTGAAGCTGAATATCTGGCTAGGCAAAAAAGCCTTTCTCCTCATGATGTAGTAAATATGCAATACACATCTGGTACCACAGGTTTTCCTAAAGGAGTCATGCTTACTCATTATAACATAGTAAATAATGGTTATTGGATAGGTGAGAATCAAAAACTTGGCCCGAATGACAGGATTTGTTTGCCTGTACCATTATTTCATTGTTTTGGATGTGTATTAGGTGTGTTAGCAGCCTGTTCGCATGCTTCTGCTTTGGTTATTTTAGAAAGTTTTAATCCTTACTTAGTAATGGCTTCTATTGAGGCAGAAAAATGTACTGCACTCTATGGTGTACCAACCATGTTTATTGCTGTTTTAGAACATAAAAGTTTCTCTAAATTTGATTTTAGTTCTCTTAGAACAGGTATTATGGCAGGTTCTCCTTGTCCTATAAAAGTGATGCGTCAAGTTATGGATAAAATGTATATGAAAGAAATTACTATTTGTTATGGTCTTACGGAAGCTTCTCCAGTTATGACCCAAACAAGAGTAAATGATCCTATTGAAAAAAGAGTAGAAACCGTGGGCAAACCTTTGCCTGAAATAGAAGTAAGATTAGTAGATCCAGATACAGGTAAACCTGTTCCTCCAGGCGTGCAAGGGGAAGTATGTTGTAGGGGATATAATGTAATGAAAGGATATTATAATATGCCTGAGGCTACTAAAGAAGCTATAGATAATGATGGATGGCTACATTCTGGTGACTTAGGAGTAATGGATGAAGATGGCTACTTGAGCATTACTGGCCGTTTAAAAGATATGATTATTAGAGGCGGAGAAAATATTTATCCTAGAGAAATAGAAGAATTTTTATATAATATGGAAGGTATTCAAGATGTTCAGGTAGTAGGCGTGCCTAGTAAAAAATATGGAGAAGAAGTGGGAGCCTTTATTATTTTAAAAGAAGGTTACGATCTTACTCCAGAAGATGTTAAGGATTTTTGTAGGGGACGGATTGCTAGGTATAAAATTCCTAAATATATTGCCTTTGTAAAAGAATACCCTATGACTGCAAGTGGTAAGATACAAAAATATAAGTTAAGAGAAATGTCAGCTCAACTTTTCCCAGATGCCTAGTTAAGGAGAAAAAATTTGGTTATTTGCAATCCTTTGGCAAGATTGAAAAGGCAAGTGAAAGGAATTATTTTTGACTGCGATGGAGTATTATTTGATTCACGGCTAGCTAATATAAAATATTATAACTGGGCTAGAGAAATGCATAATCTTCCTCCTCTAACTCCAGAGGAGGAAGATTATGTTCACATGCATTCTGTATATGAATCATTTTATAAGATATTACCTCGTTCTTTGTGGGATAGAATAGAAGAGATTAGAAAAGCTATTAATTATAAAGAGTTGTATAAATATCTTAAAATGGAAGATGGACTTTTAGAATTGCTTTTATTTTTAAAGAATAAAGGTATTTGGGTTGCTATCAATACTAACAGAACAAATACAATGCTTCCAATTTTGTATTATTATAATTTACATATATATTTCTATCCAGTGGTAACAGCTAGTATGATTTCTAATTCAAAGCCTCACCCTGAAAGTGTTTATTTTATTTTAAATAAATGGAAAATATCTTCAGAAGAAGTTGCTTATATTGGAGATTCTAAGCTAGATGAGGAATGCGCAAGGAATAGTAACGTATTGTTTTGGAGTTATAAAAATAGAAAATTAAAATGCGACATGTATATTCCAAATTTTTGGACATTGAAACAGTTTTTGGTTAATAATTTGAAGTAATTAATACATTATGTTATTGATTATTTAAAGAATTTTTATTTTTGATTTTAGTTTTTGGAAGGAGAGATATTATGTTTGTTTTAAGTAATTTACTTCAAGCGTTAGCGAGTGTTATTGATACTTTGTTAACGCTATATTTTTGGGTGGTTATTATTTCTGCCTTACTTTCTTGGGTCAATCCAGATCCTTATAATCCTATTGTTAGGATTTTGCATAATTTGACAGAACCTGTTTTTTATAGGGTGAGAAAGTGGTTACCATTTACTTATATTGGAGGATTAGATTTATCTCCAATTGTTGTTTTATTGGTGATTCAATTTTTAAAAGTTTTTTTGGTAAAAACTTTATTCCAAATTTCTGTATCTATAGCTATGCCATAAGGAGACAATATGGGAAAGACAAAAGTAGATTTATTACATTATAGTTTTTCTACGTCTCTTTTTGGATATACAAAGGAAGAAGTAGACGATTTGATACAAGAGATATCTGAGCAAATTGGCAAACTTACAGAAGAAAATATTTGTCTTAAATCGAAGGTTGAAGAACTTGAAATTAGACTAAAGGATTATCAAAGTCGAGAAAAAGTCTTGCAAGATACTCTTTTAACTACTCAAAAAATGGCTGAAGATGTAAAGGCAAATGCTCATAAACAAGCGAAGAACATTATAGAATCAGCCCAAAACAAAGCTGAAGAAATTTTAAATGAGGCTCATAGGCGCTTATCTCAGATTCATTCTGATATTTCAGAATTGAAAAGACAAAAGACTCGGTTTGAGATAGAGTTAAAGAATTTAATTGAATCTCATTTAGACTTATTAGAGGAAGAGAAAAGACAGTCAGAAGAATTAGATGAGATTGAGAGTAAAATAAGATTTATGGTTAAATAGGGTTATGGAGTATAGTTTTTTGCGGTGTGCTAAATCAGGTGGATGGTATTTAACAGTTTGGATACAGCCTAGAGCTAAACAAACAGAGATAGTTGGTGAACAAAATGGAAAGCTTAAAATAAGAGTAAATGCACCGCCAGTAGATAGTAAGGCTAATAAAGCTGTTTTAAAATTTTTAGCTAATGTTTTAAAAATAAAACAGAGTGAGCTCCAATTAGTTAAAGGAAAAAGTAGTAGAGAAAAGGTTATTTTTATAGATGCCAGTCATCCAGACTGGGAAGGGTTAAATAAACCTTAACATTTTAGGAGGTAAAATTATGGAACAGTATGAATTGGAATTAATTGCCAAGTATAGTGATAAAGATCCAGAACTAAAATCTTTATGGGAAGATCATCTAGAATATGAAAAAAAGTTAGAGAAATTTGAAAGCAAGCCTTTTCTAACTCCAGAAGAGGAGTTGGAAGTAAAAGAATTAAAGAAGATGAAATTGGCAGGTAAGACTAAGTTGTTGGCTTTGTTAAATAAATATAAAGATATGGAGGATAAGTAAAATGGAGCTCACAGGAGCTCAGATACTCTTAGAGTGTTTGAAAAAAGAAGGCGTTTCCCATATTTTTGGTTTTCCTGGGGGAGCAGTAATAGATATTTATCATTATTTACCTAAGTTTCCTTTTAAACATATTTTAGTAAGGCATGAGCAAGGAGCAGTGCATGCTGCAGATGGATATGCTAGGTCCACAGGCAAAGTAGGGGTGTGTTTAGTAACTTCTGGACCTGGAGCGACTAATACTGTTACTGGTATTGCTACTGCTTATATGGATTCTGTTCCCTTAGTAGTGTTTACAGGTCAGGTTCCAACTGCTTTGATTGGCAATGATGCCTTTCAAGAAGTAGATATTGTTGGTATTACTAGGCCTTGTACAAAACACAATTTTTTGGTGAAAGATGTAAAAGAATTGGCGTATGTAGTAAAAAAAGCTTTTCATATTGCGCGAACAGGAAGGCCAGGTCCTGTTTTAGTTGATTTGCCTAAAGATGTTATGCAAGCCAAGGCAAAGTTTTCTTATCCTGAGAAAATTTCTTTAAGAAGCTATAATCCTCACTATGAACCTAATAAAAAACAAATTAAAAGAGCAGCAAGTTTAATATCTAAAGCTACTCGTCCTCTTATTTACGCAGGTGGTGGGGTTATTTCTTCTAGCGCTCATGAGATTTTAACAATATTGGCTCAAAAGTTTCATATTCCAGTAACCACTACTTTAATGGGACTTGGAGCTTTTCCTGGAGATCATGATCTTTGGCTTGGTATGCTTGGCATGCATGGCACCTATGCTGCTAATATGAGCGTAAATAATTCTGACGTTTTAATTTCAGTTGGAGCAAGATTTGATGACAGAGTAACTGGTAAAATATCTAGTTTTGCTCCCAGAGCAAAGATTATTCATATAGATATAGACCCAACTTCTATTAGAAAAAATGTACAAGTAGATGTGCCTATTGTAGCAGATTGTAAATTAGCTTTGGAATCACTATTTAACGAATTAGTAGACAGAAAAGATGAGAACTGGGAAGAAAAACATGCTTCGTGGTTGGAAATGGTAAAAGAATGGAAAACTAAATATCCTTTACGTTATGAAAGGGGTGGCAAAGCTATAAAACCTCAGTTTGTTGTAGAAAAGCTTTATGAATTAACTAAGGGAGATGCTATTATTACTACTGAAGTTGGACAGAATCAGATGTGGGCTGCTCAGTTTTATCACTATAAACATCCAAGGACTTTTATTTCTTCTGGTGGTCTTGGTACTATGGGATATGGATTTCCTGCTGCAATAGGTGCTCAAATGGCTAATCCTGATAAAATGGTTATTGATATAGCAGGTGATGGCTCTATTCAAATGAATATTCAAGAATTGGCTACTGCTGTGAGTTACAACTTACCTGTAAAGATTGTTATTTTAAATAATGGTTATTTGGGAATGGTTAGACAGTGGCAAGAATTGTTTTATAATAAAAACTATTGTGCTACATGTTTACATCAAAACCCAGATTTTGTAGCCCTGGCTAAGGCTTATGGTGCAGAAGGCTATAGGATTAAAGAGAATAAAGAAGTTGAGCCTGTTTTAGAAAAAGCCCTTGCTTCTAAGAAGACAGTAGTGGTAGATGTATGGGTTGAACCAGAGGAAAATGTTTATCCCATGGTGCCTGCGGGAGCATCTTTAACTGAAATGCTTTTGGTTTAGGGAGGGCTGAAAAGTGAGACATGTTTTATCTGTTTTGGTTGAGAATGAACCTGGGGTATTATCCAGAGTGGCTGGTTTATTTAGTGGAAGAGGATTTAATATAGAAAGTTTAAATGTTGGCCCTACATTAGAACCTGATATTTCCTTGATGACTATTACAACTAGGGGAGATGAACATATTGTTGAGCAAATTGTAAAGCAGTTACGAAAGTTGATTACAGTTATTAAGGTTGTAGATCTTACTTATGAAAAGGCAGTGGAAAGGGAAATGGTGTTAATTAAAGTAAGTGCTGAAGACGAAAAAAGAGCTGAGGTATTGAGAATAGCAGATATTTTTCGGTGTAAGGTGGTAGATGTTAGTCCTACGGATTTGACTTTAGAAGTAACAGGTGATCAAAATAAAATTAAAGCTATTGTAAATTTATTACAGCGATTTCAAATAAAAGAATTTGCGCGTTCTGGAACCGTGGCTATGCGACGGTCAATGCAAATAGATTAAAAATCATGGAGAGGAGATACAATGAAGATTTATTATGAACAAGATGCTAGCTTAGATGTTTTAAAAAATAAGGTGGTAGCTGTTATTGGCTATGGAAGTCAGGGGCATGCCCATGCTCAGAATTTAAGGGATTCTGGAGTAAAAGTTGTAGTTGGGCAAAGACCTGGAGGACCTAACTATTTAAAGGCAAAGGAAGATGGCTTTGAACCTGTAAGTGCTTCAGAAGCAGCAGCTCAGGCAGATTTAATTCAAATTTTAGTTCAAGATCAATATCAACCTCAAGTATTTGTAAAAGAAGTATTGCCAAATCTTACGGCTGGAAAAGTGTTGGTTTTTAGTCATGGTTTTAATATTCACTATCACCAGATTATTCCTCCAAAAGATGTTGATGTGGTTATGGTAGCACCTAAAGGTCCAGGACACTTAGTAAGAAGGGAGTATGAAAAAGGAGGAGGTGTTCCTGCTTTAGTTGCAGTGCATCAGAATTATACTGGCAAAGCTCTTGATTATGCTTTAGCTTATGCTAAAGGTATTGGTGCTACTCGTTCTGGGGTTATAGAAACTACTTTTGCTGAAGAGACAGAAACAGACTTATTTGGAGAACAGTGTGTGCTTTGTGGGGGAGTTAGTGCCCTTATTCGAGCAGGATTTGAGACATTGGTAGAAGCAGGTTATCAACCTGAAATAGCTTTTTTTGAATGTATGCATGAGTTAAAATTGATAGTAGATTTACTTTATGAAGGTGGATTTAAAAAAATGCATTATTCTATTTCTGATACAGCAGAATATGGTGATTATACTCGTGGACCTAGGATTGTAAATGAGTGTGTCAAACAAGAAATGAAAAAGGTTTTAAAAGAAATTCAAGAGGGAACTTTTGCCAGAGAATGGATTTTAGAAAACAAAGCGGGTAATCCAGCATTTCTTGCTTTACGTAGAAAAATGCATGAACATCAGATAGAAGAAGTAGGCGATAAACTCCGTTCTATGATGGCTTGGTTAAAAAAATAGTTTTTATGATTGTAAGTTTATAAAAAAGCCCGTGTTGAGAAAATACGGGCTTTTTTATTTACCTCTTTTAAAGAGAGGAGCAAGAATATCGTCCTTTAAAACAAGAAGAGTTGGTCTTCCATGGGGGCAGAATTCTTTATTGGGACAGGATTGCCATTTGAAAATTAAGGCTAGTGCTTCATCTGTGGTAAGTTCATCTCCTGCTTTAATACTTGCCCTACAAGCCATTATTTTTAACATTTCTTCAAATTTATTAATTTGTTTACTTAAAATTTCTTGAATAAATAATTTTGCCTCTTCAGGAGAAAATGGGGAAGGAATGGCATTTATTTCTAGAATATTGTTTGCAGAAAGAGATAAAGAAAACCCCATTTTATTAAAGGTAACCCAAAATTTTTCTAAACAAATTTTTTCTTCTCCAGTTAAGGAATAATTTAAAGGTAAAAGTAGTTTTTTCTTTTCTGTTTTTTGATTTTTGAATTCTTCAAATAAAATACGTTCGTGAATAGCATGTTGATCTAGAACTAAGAAGATATTTGCTTGTTTGAGAAGTAAATAAGTTTTGTCTATTTGACCTAAGTAAACAAAATCTTCTTTTACAACAGAAATTTTTTCTTTGTTTTGAGTAAAAGTATTTTTTTTGCTTTGTTCTGTTTGAAAATTAATAGTTGGTTTAGCATTAATTTCTGGAGCTATGTAAATAGGGCTATGTTCTTTTATCTCTTTTATTGTTGATAAAGAATTTGGTTGATTAGTTTTTGTTGGGTGAAAACTAAAAAGAGTAGTAGCCTCAAGAGTGTTTTGGATAGCTTTTCTAACTGCATTAAAAATTGTCTTTTCTTCAGAAAAGCGTACCTCAAGTTTTGCTGGATGTACATTTACATCCACCAACTCAGGAGGAATATCTAAAAATAGAATTACTTGTGGAAATTCATTTCTAAGAATTTTTCCTTCATAAGCTTTTTTTATTGCGCTAAGTAAAAGTTTGTCTTGAACAGGTCTTTTATTTACATAAAGAAAAATTCTATCCCCTCTGGCTTGAATACTTTCTGGCCTACTAGCCAACCCAGTAATCTGAATATTATCGTCTTGGAAGTTTATTTTTTCAAGACAAGAAACAATATGTTTGGGCCATATTTTAGTAAGTCGAGAGAGAATATCTTCTTGGGCGTAGAAGTGAAAAATTTCCTGCTTGTCTGAAAATAGTTTAAATTCGATTTCGGTATGGGGGAGAGCTTGCTTGAGAAAGGTTTGTATTGAGCGTCTTTTTTCTGTAGGGGGAGTTTTTAGAAATTTTAATCTTGCAGGTATATTGGCAAAAAGTTCATTTACTATAACATGTGTTCCATAAGGCATAGTTATAGGTTTTTTAGGTTGTATTTGTCCAAATTTTACATTTATCTCAAAACCTATTTCTTGATATTTGGGGCGTGATTTTAAAGTAAATTTAGATACAGATGCAATAGAAGGAAGAGCCTCCCCTCTAAAACCATAAGTAGAAATAGAAAGTAAATCTGGAAAATAAGTTATTTTGCTAGTAGCATGTCTTGTAAGGGCAAGTTCTAGTTCTTGTTCTTGAATACCAACTCCATTATCAATAACTTCTATTGACTCAAGACCTCCTTTTTTTAAGTTTACTTCAATAGAGGTTGCACCAGCATCTAAACTATTTTCAATTAACTCTTTTAAAACACTAGCTGGCCTTTCTACTACTTCTCCTGCTGCAATTTGGTTTTGAATTTCTGGAGGCAATATTTTAATACTTGGTACCATTTTTATTTCCCCATTGAGCCGAAATTTAAGAGGTTTATCATTACTTGGTACCTATCTTCGTAATCTGTTTTAGAAAAAGTAAAGTCTAGACTGAAACATTGATGAAAATATGATAGGATAAGAGTTTTTTCTAAGTCTTTATTTTTTTCTAAATCATGGCGAAAAATAAGAGATAGTTTCCATCTGGGTATGAATAGAATATCTCCTCCCCATTTTAAAATTTTTACTCTTTTATTTCGATGACGTTTATATTCATCTACTGGTTCTTGGAAATCTAAACCAAAATAGGCATGTATTTTGTCTGGCCATGTTAATTCTAAAAGGTGTTCATGCTCTGTGATTTTATGTAAATAACATGAATAATATGTTTTTGAGTTGTGAGATAAATAGGGAAGAAACTTTATATCTACTTCTGTTAAAATATCAGAAAAGGGCCTTCTTTTGTAACGATTTAAATCATTATTTCTTCTCGCTTCTCTAAAATCATAACTTTGTTCAAATTTTATACGTAAAAAATCTAAATATTGTTTTTGAAGAGTATTATTGGTTAAAGTGTCTTTTCTAAGAGTAAATAAATTGGTTAAAGAGTAGGTTAGTTCTTCTTGAGGATCTAGTCTATCTACACTGTCAAAATAGGGAAGTTCTCTTTGATCTTTGTCAGGTCTAAATTTGTATTTTAATTCTGGTTTAATAGTATGTTTTAGTTTAGTGAAATTGGATTTTTTTTCTTTAACAGGAGTGTTAAGAAAATCATAAATTTTAAATAATTCTGTATATGATGAGATAGAAAAATCATATATATTTCTTTGTAAAATTTTATGTTTTGTATCTGTTAAGGAATTTTCATTTTCGTATTTATCTATGAAGTAAAGAGTTTCTCTATAGCCAAATTTAGGTATAAGAGTAAAATAATCAAATTTGAATGATTTACTTATTTTAGGATATATATCTATACGTTTTCCTATAGTTCCATATCTTCTCCAGAAATATACAGCTTGATTTTGTGCTTCTATATCGAAACTAAAATATGGAATGGTAGTCTTATATAAATTAAGATTTAATTCTGGCAGGCGTTGTATAGTTGGATCTTTGCTTTCTGGTAGATTATGATTTCTATATTTTAAATTTTCAGTATAAACTATTTTTGCATTTAAAGAAGTATTTTTAAAAGAGCGGAAGATACTTAAAATATTGGTTCTAGTGAGATCATCTGTTTCCTCAATGTCTCTTCCAAATTGTTTTAAAAATATTTTGCGGCTATAGTTAAATCCTGAATATCCTGATTTAAATTCTCTTAAATAGTTTTGATCTGATACATAATCTATGTCTATTTTAGTTTCCCATTCTGGCGAAAATAAAAAAGAGTTTATTTTGCCTCTAAGCCAAAAGCGATCATGATTAGGACGAATTAAGCCATCGTTTTGAAATTGAGATAATTCTTGCTGTTCTGTTTTAGCAATTTTAGGGTCATACAGATAGTCTCCTCTTAATAAGCCTTTAGTATTAAGATTAGGAGTAAATCTATATTCAAGACCATGCATAAGATTTTTTTTAGAATAATAATTTTCATATAGGGTGATATCTTGTTCATCATTAATAACTTGGAAATAAGGTTGATTGTAGTTGTATCCTTTTTGGGAAGAATAGGATATTTGGGGTAAAAGTAAACCACTTTGGCGTTTAGTTTTAGCTGGCATAATAAGAAAAGGAGAATATAATACAGGATAGTCTTTTACTAAAAAGCGAGTGTTCCAGAGTTTGGCATAACCTTCTATAGTTATTGTTCCAGAAGAAGTTTTTAAAGACCAAGCAGGAGTTGTTCCATCACAGCTAGTTAGAGTTGCTTCTTTAAATACATATGTATTTGAATTTTTTCGTTCTAAATAATGGGCTTTTATATAAAGGTGGGGTTTGGGGATAAATATTTTTCCCTGTTTTATCCAGCCAATTTTATTTTTTAAATCAAACTCAGCTTCTTTTCCTTCTAAGAGGTCTCCTGACCATTTTATTTTTACATTTCCTTTTAGATATATCCAATTAGTATCTATATAATACCGAATATAGTCTGCTTTTAAAAAATTATCTTTTTGATATAAATAGATATTCCCTTTGGCTTCAATAATTTTAGTTTGATCGTTAGCCGTAATTTTATCTGCTTGCAGGTGCCAAGGAGAATTTTCCTCGGCTCCTGCTTGATTAAAAGACAGAAAAAATATCCCTATGAAGAAAAGGAGAGAAAGATAGAGTTTGGACATTTATCTAGCAATCATTGCTCTTAGAATATCAGCACAATTTTCACAGTTATGGGCCATGTTATCAAGGCATTGTACAAAATGAATGAGTTGATATATATCTTTAAAATCCAATTCAGAATTATAAATTTTTATAGTAATTTCTCTTGCGGTTTTTTGTATTTTATGGCGTTGGGCTCTGATGTTGCGGTAATGTTCTTTTGTCCCTTCTCTATCTAAGCTTTCTCCATGTACAAGAGCTATTGTAGCTTTTAAAGCTGGCCCAAGTAATTCGGTAGCAGTGCTTACTTCATCAATTAAAAAGATTAAATCTTTTTGGAATCCTTCAGAGATAACAACTCGTCTCATCCCTAACCATTGAAGAGCATCTTGTCCTGAATCTAGAATATTGTCTTGTGCTTTAGTGTAGTTCAAAAAGAGAGTTTTATCTACAGCCATAAACATGCTTCGAGGCAAATGATTACGAATATTTCTTTTAATTTTATCTGCATGATTTTCAATAGAATCTATTTCTTCCCACAGATCTTGAAATTCTCTGCATGCTCCGCCACCAGAAACATAGCATTCTAAAGACTCCTTAATTATTTTAACGCAGCCAGCGATTTTATCGTAATGTTCTACCAATTTTTCCATAGGAGATTTTGGGGCTAAAAGTCCGAATAAAGGCAGTTTTAAAAGTTTCATAGGCATCCTCCGTTTTTTGACAAATATATAAAAATTAATAAACCATCCATTTTAAAACTTGGAAAAATATTATAGTTGTTAGGGCAGCAAAAGGCACAGTTAGTATCCAATATAAAAATATTTTCCATAAGATTTTAAAATTTACAGCAGAAAAACCTCTGGCAAGACCTACGCCAATTACTGATCCTACTGCTGCATGAGTAGTAGAAACAGGTAGTCCTAGATTAGAAGCTAAAAGTACTGTAGTAGCTGCCCCAAAATCAACGGCAAATCCTCGAGTATTAGTAAGGGTTGTAATTTTTTCTCCTACAGTAGCAATAACTCTTCTTCCTAGCCAGAAAATACCTAATGCTATACCTACTCCACCAAATAAAAGAAAATAAAGGGGAATTTCTGCTTTTGCTGAGAAAACGTGATATTTTGCAATCATGTATACTGCTGCTACAGGTCCAATGGCATTGGCAACATCATTTGCACCGTGGGATAAGGCCATATAACAAGAGGTTAAAATTTGTAGTCTGCGAAAAATTTCCTCTACGCTTTCAGCGCTTTTTTCTAAATGGGAAAAAACTTTTTTTACAATAATTTTTCCTATAAGCCAAAAAGTAATTCCTAGGACAAAAACAACAGCAATTGCTTCATACCACGGTAAGTGTAGTTTTTTACCTAAAGGTGTTTTGTATAAAAAAGAGCCACAAATTATAGCAAAGGTAAGTCCAACCCATCTTGGAGCCCATTTTTTTGCATTTTCTAAATATTCTTTTTTAAAAAATATATATTTTCTTATATGAGAGAATACTAAAAAACCTATTAGAGCAGCAAAAAAAGGTGATATAATCCAAGATAGGACTACGCTTCCCATTTTTCCCCAATTTACTACATTAGGTCCACCTACTACCAGGCCAAAACCGAATATACCTCCAACAATAGAATGGGTAGAAGATACAGGAAGACCACTTAAAGTAGAAATAAGTATCCAAAATCCTGCTGAAATAAGTGAGGCAAACATTCCTAACATTATTAGCTTAGGATCACTAATGGAGGAAGGGTCTATGATTCCTTTGCTTATGGTGGCTGTTACTTGAGAGCCTAAAAATACAGCTCCGGCAATGTTTAAGATACCTGCAATAAAAAGAGCTTGTTTGACTGTAATTGCTCTCGCACCAACTGCTGAAGCCATAGAATTGGCTACGTCGTTAGCCCCTAAATTAAAGGCCATTAAAAATCCAGCTACAAAGGAGAGATAAAAGAATACGTCAAAAGCAGTCATTGTTTAATTATCTCCTTAAAAATAAATTAGATTTTATCTATTAACATTAAAATCCCTATGCTTATAAAACCAATAGAAGCAATTTTTTTTACAATTTGAGGAGAAATATAGGTTGAGATAAAATTTGCTAAAAGAACTCCAATTAGGCTTACCAGAGAAAGGGCAATGGAAGCAGCAATAAAAACTGTCCAAGGTTTTTGAGTTTTTGCAGCGAGCATAATACAAGCTAACTGAGTTTTATCTCCAAGTTCTGCTAAAAAAATAGTAAGAAAAGTAGAAGAAAGAAGTTTGAGGTCCATTTTTTCCCCTAATTTATAAATTTTAAGTTTATAGGTGTGTGTTTCAAATATTTATCCAAACAGACTTTATGCTTGAGGGGTTCATAAACAAAACTTATTTTTTTATCCAGTAAAAAATTGGTTTGAAAAAATTAGAAATAACCTAACTTATTATCTCTATAAACCCTTGTTTAATCATCCAAAAAATAGAAAATTTAGTCTTATAGATTTGTGATATTGATTTTTGAGTTTTAGTATAATCGATTATTTGATGGGGAGTTAAAAAGAAGGTCAAAATGTCTTCTATTTTATCTAAATCTAAAAAATTTTCTAATAAAGGATAAATAACAGGAAAATCTTTTTTTTGGATAATTTTGTATCCTAGTTTAGAGGTTTTTATTTTAGTAGAAGAATCAATAGTTTTAGTAGGGTAGTGAGAAAATATTTGGAAAAAATCAAAGTTTAAAGGATGGGAGTTCTTATTTTTAGGTATTTTAACATTTTGTAATTTTTCCCATAAATTAAAATATTGTTGAATTATATTGTCCCACTTATAATTATGAGCATCTTCAAATGCTTTTTGACTGATTTTTTTTCTCAATGATTTATTTGTATATAAGGTTACTATAGTTTGAACTAGGGTGGAGAAATCAAAACTAGTTTGCTGAGCTACAAGAAGATGAGTTTGGTTATCAAAGAGTAAGCTTGCTATTTCAGATAAGAGAGGATCATTAGAAGGGGAAAATATAGGTATTAAAAAACTGTCTACTTTATGGTGTAGTAATTCTTTATATCCATCAAAGTGTGAGGCAATAATGGCAAGTTTACTAGCTTTAGCCTCTAAAATAGATAATCCAAATGTTTCTTGAATATTGTCACTTAGAGATAAAAAGATATCGCTTGTTTGAAGTAGTTCTATTTTAGTAATTTCTTTTAGATTAGGAAAAAGATGGATATTTATTTTTGTATTTTGCGCTAAATTTTTTATTGTATTTAGATTATGCTGCTCTATATCTACATAACCTGCTAAAATTAAATGAAGAGGTTTACCAATAATTATCTGAGCTTGACTTAGAGCTCTAAGAAGAGGGAGTATATCCATTTTAGAATAATGAGAAATTCTTCCGACATAAATAAAAATAGGATCATTTAATGGAAGATTGTATTTTTTCCTAAGATTTTTTTTATCTTGATGAGAAAAATATATGTCAGGAATTCCTAGAGGAATATTGACTATTTTGGGTGGAAGATATTTTGCTTCTAACTTATAATTTTGACTAAGATGAGCATAAAAATTTTTTAATACCTTTTTTCCAGAAAAAGAGGTTGCAATAATAGCTTCATTTCCTATCCAATCTGTCCATAAATGACTAAAATAAGCGTGAATAAAGTTTTTATAGCTAAGGCTGTGAGTTGTTCCTGTAATTGGGAAATTATTTTTAGCTACTTTGTTTCTAAAAGACGCAAGGTAGGGAAAATAAGAAATACAGTCAGATAGATGAAAGCAGAAATAATTAGTGTTTTGAACTCTTGACCAAAGTTGTACTCTAGAAAATATTTTTATTTTAGATGAAAGAATTTCAAAATTTTTTTGAATAAAATTTTTTACATATTGGATTTGTTGTTTAGAGGGAAGAAAAAAATGATACTCATCAAAGGGGTTATTTTTTAGAAGAGATATGAGAAAGTTTGCATTAGCAACCTTTCTTCCTAAGATGTTACCACCTTCTACAAATGGATCTAACGATGCCCAGATTTTTTTTTGCATTTATTTTTATAAGAAATTAAGTAATTTAATCCTTATCTAACACATTGTAGCCAGCCTTATCAATGGTTTTTTTTATAGTTTCAATATTTAGAGTTTTACCTTTTACTATTAACTTTTTTAAGTCTTCTGATATACTTACATCATTTATAAATTTTAATTTTATTAGATTTCCTTTTAATTTTTCAGCGCACATTTTACACTTTAATCCTGATAATCTTAGTTCTAATTCTTCTAAATTATCTTTGTTTTTTTTATTAATTTTTTTAATATATTTTTGTAAATCTTCAAAAATAAATTTCAATATAAAAGCTATAAGAATTATAGCAGAAATTACTTCTATTATTGATGGTGTGTGATTATTTAAAATAACATCCTGAATTTTTTCTACTGGAATAACTGAGTTAAATAAAATTCCTGCTAATAAGCTTCCACTAATGATAGAGGATAGATAAATAAATAACTTTTTAACGCCAAAACTTTTATACACAGCACCGAGGGTTGCTACATTTGTTGCTGGTCCAGCCATGAGAAACACTAATGCAGCTCCAGGAGGCATACCAGCAGCTACTAAAGATGCTGCAATAGGTACTGAAGCTGTACTACAAACATACATGGGAAGAGAAATAATTAAAACTATTAGCATAGAAAGGAAGATGTTATTAGACAGATAAGCATAGAAAAAATTTTTAGGTAAAAATGTCGAGATAAGGGCAGATATTATTAAACCTACAACTAACCATTTCCAAATACTTTTCAAAAGATCGTTTATAGCAAAAT
The DNA here is from genome assembly GCF_900104045.1 of Desulfonauticus submarinus. NCBI lineage: Bacteria > Pseudomonadati > Thermodesulfobacteriota > Desulfovibrionia > Desulfovibrionales > Desulfonauticaceae > Desulfonauticus > Desulfonauticus submarinus. The sequence continues at coordinate 419,598 of NZ_FNIN01000001.1, read as the reverse complement.
TGAAAAGTTCTTGTAGTTTTTCTTTTTTTTGTTCAGAAGTAATGGAGTTAGTTGATATAGGAATAAGTAAAGATGATGGGGTAGATGAACTAGCTATAAATGCCCATATTCCTCCTATAATGCCAATAAAAAATGCACTAATAACTTTGAAAATAGCAAAAGGTAAGCCAAGCAAAGAAGCACTGACCATAATAGAGTCTATTCCTGTTTGAGGAGTGCTAATAAGAAAGCCAATGGCAGCGCCATCTCCTGCGCCTTGTTTTTTTATACCTAAAGCAGCAGGTATTACTCCACAAGAGCAAAGAGGCATAGGGACTCCTAATAAGACAGCTTTAATGACACTTAAAATACCTTTTTCATGTCCTAAGTGTTTAATGATAAAGTTGTCTGGAACAAGTATGTGGAGGAGTCCAGCCATTAATAGTCCTACAAATAACCACAAACTTAATGCTGTAGTAGTAATCCATAAGTTTTGGCTTAAAGTTTTCCATATGATAGGGTCAAACATAGGCTTATCCTTTTTTTAGAATTTAGTTAATATTGTTTATTATTCATTGTAATCTTTATGGTCAACCTTTAAATGGTTAGAGTTTAAGATAAGTTTAAGCCTACGCATACAATCGTAAGATGTATTAATTGCGTAGGCTTTTAAATTTTTAGCTAAAAATTGAGAATAAATTTTTTTTAATTTTCTACTTTCCAGATAAATCCAGTATGAGCTTTGATGGTGTTGAAAAAGTATTTAGAAAATTCTTGAGAAGCCGTATCTCCTGTGCAATGACAGGGAATGATGGTTTGGATATTATATTTTTTAAGGTCTTGGATTAACTTTTGGATATTTTGAAGAGGAGTTTTGTAAAGATGTAGTCCACCTATTAAGATAATTGGTTTATTGGGGCTACCTGTTATTTTGATAAGATAATCCAAAGTGTTTAATACTCCTGCATGACAACAGCCAGTTATGAGGATAAGTTTATCTTCACAGTTTATCCACATGGTTTGGTCATCTGGTATAATGTCTTTTCTTTGTCCTTTTGGGTCTTCAAAAAAATTTTGCTTGTCTTGTTCTAGATGTTCTCTTGGTATAAAGCCACTTACTCCAACTCCTTGGAATAATCTAAATGGCCCAGAATTCCAAATAATTTGCTCTTCTTTGATTTGAAGAAGAGCTTTTTTAGATTCAATGGGCATGCTTATCTTTCTGGGATTATTTTTTTCTATTGAGTATCTTGGTACAATGGAGTTGGGATGAAGCACTATTTTTGCTTTTGGAGCTAATTTTAGTGCTTCAGCTAAACCACTGGTGTGATCGTAGTGGCCATGGCTTAATATTATCCACTTTGTTTCAGATAGATCAACTCCTAGCTGTTTAGCATTTTGAATAAATTTATTTGAACTGCCAGTGTCAAATAAAATTTTTTCTTTTCCTATTTCCAGCCATAAGCTCAGTCCATGTTCTGCAGATAAAGAGTTGTTAAGAGATTTATTTTCTATTAAAAAAATAATTTTTATTTGAGGACATCCTGCCCGAGTCGTCAGGATGTCCTTTTTCTGTAAATAAATGTCCATAGTGCGTTATAACCTCAAACATATTAATTTAGAGAGAAGTTAATGGTCGCATACGTTTTGCCCTGTTTTTAATGTGCCATCTAAATACGCCTTAACAATATTTTCTGGCACATCAGGGCTTGCTCCAACAAGTACTTGAATTCCTAATTGATTAAAGAGTCCGATTGCTCTTGCTCCCATTCCTCCAGCTATTACTAAGTTTACTCCTCTTTCTTTCATCCATGGGGGAAGTAACCCAGGTTGATGAGGTGGAGCATCTACATATTCTACATTTAGAATGGTTTTTTGTTCCTCATTTACCTCTATCATGGCAAAACGTTCGCAATGTCCAAAATGGAGACACAATTGGTTTCCTGCAACAGGAATAGCGATTTTCATAATCCCTCCTTGTTTAGATTTTTTTAAATATATTCTGTTATTTTTTCCCAAATGATTTCAATTTTATCTTTTAATATAGGGCTAATTTCTACTACTGGTTTTACTGATAGTTGAGCTTTAGTAAAAGCTGGATCATAGGGAATAGAGTCTAAAATGATTGATCCATATTCATGAGCTGTTTCTTCTATTTGAGCTGCTATTTCAGGGTTTAAGTCCCATTTGTTAATAAGTAAGGCAGAAGGAAGTTTAAAATGTTTAACTAGCTTTAAAATTCTTTCAAAGTCATGTCTGCCAGATAAAGTAGGTTCTGTTATAATTAAGACAAAATCACTTCCTGTAAGAGACGCAATTACTGGACAACCGATACCCGGAGGGCCATCTACTAATATATAAGGAATGTTGTTTTCTTCTGCTAGTTTTCGGGCTTCATTTCTTACTAAAGAGACAAGTTTTCCTGAATTTTCTGCACCAATATGTAGTTTTGCATGCACCATAGGCCCATATTTGGTAGAAGAAATCATCCAATTCCCACACTCTTGTTCATCAAAGTCAATGGCTTTGGCAGGGCAAAAATGCACGCAAACACCACATCCCTCACATTCGATAGGATCTACTGTAAATACTACTTTGTCCAAAAGTTTTTGCTGGATTATAGCGTCAAATCGACAGTTTTCTAGACAAAGCCCACAGCTGATGCAGTCCTCCTGCCTAATTTTAGCTAATTTCCCAGAAACAAAAGGAGTTTTTTGTTTTATAGAAGGGTTTAAAAGTAAATGTAAATTAGCTGCATCTACATCACAATCTGCAAGTACTGCTTGTTTTTTTTGTAAAGCAGCTAAAGAAGCAGTAATACTGGTTTTTCCAGTACCCCCTTTTCCGCTTAGTACTATAATTTCTTTTGATTTTTTTTTGCTCATTGACCGCCTCAATTTGTTTTTTACGCTTTGTTTTAAAGTTTTTAAATCAAGATAAATAAAAGTTTGTTATAAGGTTAATGCCTCTGCTACTATTTTATTTATCTCTTTTGCAGGTTCACTATCTGGATGAGTTTTTACATATACATAACCTTCTTCTCCTGCTCTTACTATTTCAGGATCCAAAGGGATTTTAGCTAAAAAAGGCACATTAAATTCTTGAGCCAATTGTTGTCCGCCTCCGCTCAAGAATATATCTGTACGTTCTTTGCATTTAGGGCATATAAAACCGCTCATATTTTCTACAATTCCTAGTACAGGGTTGCCTAACTGTTTACAAAAAGTAATGGAACGTCTTACATCATCTATTGCTACTTGCTGAGGAGTAGTAACTACAATACCATAAGCACTAGTGCCTAAAAGTTGCATAACACTTAATGGTTCATCTCCTGTGCCTGGTGGACAATCTACTACTAAAAAATCTAAATCTCCCCAGGCCACATCTCTTAGAAATTGTTTAATTAATCCCATTTTAATAGGACCGCGCCAAATAACAGCTTCTTTTTCTGAAGGGATTAGGAATCCTAAAGACATTACAAATAAATTTTTACTCCACGGCACAGGATCAATATAATTTTCTTCTATATGAGGAGGATTTCCCTTTAAACTAAGTAAACGAGGGATAGAAGGACCATGTACATCTACATCTAAGAGACCAACTTTTTTGCCTTTTAAAGCTAAGCCCACTGCTAAATTTACTGCTATTGTACTTTTTCCAACTCCTCCTTTTCCAGAAAGAATTACTAATTTATGTTTTATTCTAGATAAACTTTTCTTTAATTTTTGTTCTTCTTCTTTTTGGCAAGTTTCTTTGTCACAACTTTCTTTTTGCTCACAAGATTTGCATTCACGGTCTGCCATTTATTGCCTCCTTGCAAGTAACATCGCCTGCTCTAAAAGAGTTTTAAATTCTTTTTTGAATTCGGGAAGATGATTTACAATAGTTTTCCCTTGAGAATAAAGTTCTGCAATTTTTCTGCTGTCAGGTATTTGTAGTAAAATAGGTATACCTTCTTCCTGACAGTAATTCTCTATAATATCTTGTCCTGGTTCTGCCCTGTTAACCACTACTCCAAATGGTATTTTTAATTCTCGAACCGTTTCTACTGCTAATTTAAGATCATTTAATCCAAAAGGAGTGGGTTCAGTTACTAATAAAACAACATCGGCTTTTTTTAGAGTGGCAATTACAGGACAAGAGGTCCCTGGAGGAGCATCTAAGATAGTAATTTTATCCTCTGGAATATGCTTTTTTACTGCCTTAATAAGAGGAGGGGCCATTGGATGTCCGATATTTAATTTGCCCTCTACTAAAGTTATATGTTTATTTTTATATATAGATATCTTGCCAATAGTATGCTCAACTTCACTTAAGGCATTGGTTGGGCATACTTTTATACATCCTCCACAACTATGACATAATTCTGGAAAAATAAGAGGAATTGTTTTAAAAGAAACTATAGCATTAAATTGACATATTTTAGCACACTCTCCGCATTCCTGACATAAATCTTCATCTACTTTAGGAATAGGAACGCTAAAATCTTTTTCTTTTATTTTGTTGCCTTGAATAAAAATATGAGAGTTTGGCTCTTCCACATCACAATCCAAAAGAAAAACATCTTGTTCTATGGTTTGAGCCAAATTTACCGCCACAGTGGTTTTCCCAGTACCACCTTTTCCTGATGCAATGGCTAAGATCATGCCCAATGCCCCTCTACGTTTGCGTCGTTTAAAGGACTAACTTCATTATTTAAGAATTTGTCTATTGCCTCTTGTACAGTGTTTGCCTGCACAGTATAGACCTTTATATTAGCGTGAGATAAAACTTGAAAAGCTTTTGGCCCGCAATTGGCAGTTAGAACCACATCTACTTTTTCTGCAGCTACATTTTGAGCTGTTTGTACGCCTGCACCCTGCATAGCATTCAAATTTTGAGTGTTATCAATGGTTTTAAATTTTTTAGTTTCTGTATCGTAAATAATAAATTTAGCTGCTCTGCCAAAACGTTGATCAAATGCTGCTTCTAAATTATCACCTGAAGTTGGAATAGCTATTTTCATTTGTATCTCCTTTTAAAAATTTTGTTTTAAATTAAAGTACAACGGGGACTTTTTGTCCCCGTTGATACAAGGAGGGTTAGAGAGCCTATTTTTGAGCCTCTAAAGATTCTAATCGTTTTTTGATAGCCTCTAACTCTTGTTCTAATACCTTTGCTTCCTGTTCCAGATATTCTTTTTCATTGCTGGGGGCTGTTTCTGGAACTTGCCCAACACCCCAAAAACGGGCTCTAAAACCAAATCCTGGCCCCCACCATCCAAAACCACGCCTAAAACCAAAACCCCTACCAAATCCACGGCCAAAGCCTCGGCCAAACCCATATCCTCTTCCTTTTACATATCCTGGGCTATCATAGCCGCTGCAAAAACCAAGACCACGTCCTGTTCTTGGGCCATTGCCCAAAGGTCCTGTTCTATCTCCCCAAGGCATAACACACCTCCCTTTTTAATTTTATTCTCTAGTTAAAACCGTCCCACATTTAGGACATTTTTTTTCAAAGCATGGAACACCTCTTAAGTGTGGCTCTTTATAGCCACATTGAGGGCAAATACACATACCATCTTGTCTTCCTCTCATGGGCCCTCCTGCTCTACATTTTCCGCTTCCAGCGCCCATGCCTCTACCTGTACCTCGGCCTCCGCCTACTCCTCTTCCTCCACCTTGTCCTGGCATAAACCACCTCTCTTGTTGTCGTTTTAAGCATCCTGGCATGGCAAAGATTGCGCTGCCAATTAACTTGTTTTCCAAAAAAGCTCTTTTTACTTCATTGATATGGCCAGATATAAAAGGAATAACTTCTATCTTCCGAGCCTGTAAAAATTCCCATACTGAGCGAGAAATAGCTCCACATACCACTGTATCTAATCCAAGTAATTCCAGTTCTTTGATTTTTTGCCATATCAGTGGAGTATTTATGGTTGCTACACATTCCCTGATAATAGAATCATTTTCTATTTCTACTATCTCTAGAGTTTTGGCCACATCAAAAACTGGCGCAATCCTATTTTGCCATACTGTAAATCCTACTTTCATCGCTACTTTAGTAAGCATATTTGATGCCAAATTTTATTTTTTCTTAACATACTGAAATTAAATAATTTTTAGAATTGTAGAGATAAAGAGTTTAAAATTTGAGTAGCTAAAATGATACTTTTAGGTAGTATTAGTAGCTTTTTTGCTACTTTGTGGGGTGGTAAGGAATATTAAATTTTTTTAATTTCCTAAAAAGAGTTGTCTTGTGTATACCTAGTTCCTTGGCTGTGGCTATTTTATTATAATTGTGTTTTTTAAGAGTTTTGAGGATAAGTTCTTTTTCAATTTGTTCCTTGTTTTGTTTTAGGTTTTGTTGTTTAATTTTAATTTTTGGGGCAAGGCTTAAAATTTCCTCTGGTAGGTGTTGGGTATTTATTTCTCCTTTAGGGCATAGAATAAAAGCTCTTTCAATGACATTTTCTAACTCTCTTATGTTCCCAGGCCAGTGATAAGCTAAAAGCAAAGATATGGCTTCTGCAGAGATACCTGTGATAGGTTTTTGTTCTAATTTTTTATAGCGTTGGATAAAGTGTTCTATTAAAAGAGGAATATCTTCTTTTCTTTCTCTTAAAGGAGGGAGTTCCAAACGAATAACATTTAAGCGATAATAAAGATCTTCTCTAAATTCTTTTTTCTCTACCATTTCTTTAAGATTTCTATTAGTGGCTGCTAAAATTCTTACATCTATTTTTTTAGAAGAAGTGCTTCCTAAGGGTTCAATGGTTTTGTCTTGAAGTACGCGAAGGAGTTTAACTTGAATAGAGAGTGGCATTTCTGCAACTTCATCTAAAAATAGAGTTCCTTTATGGGCCAGGACAAAGCGGCCTAGTTTATCTTTTGTTGCTCCTGTAAATGCACCTTTTTTGTATCCAAACAATTCTGCTTCTAAAAGATTTTCTGGTAATGCTCCACAGTTTATAGCCACAAAGGGTTGTTTTTGACGAGGGCTTAGTTGGTGAATAGTTCGTGCTATTAATTCTTTGCCTGTACCTGTTTCTCCGAGGATAAGCACAGTACTAGAGCTTTCTGCTATAGCAGGAAGGATTTCAAAAATTTGTTGCATTTTAGGAGAACGACTAATTAGATTACCAACTCGATAGCGACCTTGAAGTTCTTGGCGCAGGCTTTCAAGTTCACTTAGATCTCGAAAGGTTTCTGCTCCTCCTATAATATTTCCTTTTTCATCTTTTAAAACCGCAGTAGATACACTTATAGGAATTTTGTTTCCCTCAAAATCAATTATGTACCCAGACTTTCCAATTATGGGTTTTCCTGTTTTAAGAGTTTGTCTTAAGGCACATTCTGTTTCACACATATTAGAGCGAAAAACCTCTGCGCAGAGACGTCCTAAGGCATCTTGTTTTTTTATACCTGTAATTTCTTCAGCAGCTCTGTTAAAGTAAGTAATTCTCCAATTTTTATCTACTGTAAACACTCCATCTGAAATACTTTCTAATATGGATTCTGCATCTAATAATATTTTTTTCACAGCACAGCTTCCTTTTTGAGTAAAATATAAGAATAAGATTATTAACGCTGTTTGACAAGCTGGTAGAATGTTATTTTAAAATATTATTTTATGCGTATAAATACTGTTTTTACTGGAATTCCATATGAGGTGTTAATTATAACTAATTTATTACCATTATCAGTTAAATAATATTTTTGTATTACTTTATCTCCAATTTTTATACCCAATCCACCAGTAGGGCAATTATGCCTAGTCATTGTCATAGTGAATTGATCTGCTTGGATTGAGTTTATTTTTAAATAATTATAACAAATTGGTGCTATAGAATAATAATCATATTCAGTTATAACAGTATATGCTGGAGTATTATTTACTAATTCGTCTCCTGTGTATGTGGCAACTCTATTCCATATTCCACATAAAGGATGAGAACATAATGGCTTACCGTAAATTTTTTCAATAGAATGAAATTTTGAAAAATATCGCCTAGTGTAAATTTTTTTTATTATTCTATTATTTTTATTTGTTTTTAATATAAGATTTCCTTTACTATTAATATAGTATGTATAAACTATTTTTTCACCTTTTTTAATTTTATAACAAGATGACATATTTATTTTTAAGTATATATTATTTTTTTTAACTCTTATTTTACCACTAAATGAACAATTTTTTATTTTTGAGTTTGTAAATAACTCGATATAGTCCTTTTTAGTAATAAATAATAAAGATTTTTCTTTACTTACTAGTTTTTTATTTATATACGTTGCTTTTCTTTCCCATATTCCTATATAGGGTTTATTTTGTGCTAGCAATAAAGATGGGTACAAAATAATAATTATTAAGTTAATGATGAATAGTCTCATTTTATCTCCTCCTATTTGTTAGGAATTTATAAAAATTGTTATTTAATTTAATTTTTTTTTCAACTAGAATAATTAAATTTAAGATATTTTTTAATTTAAAGTTAAAAAAGGAGGCAATTATGGATAAACAACAGATAGCAAGGAAAGTTTTAGAAAGGTTAAAAAAGCGATATCAGTTAAAAACAGCTTTAACGTGGAAGAATGCTTGGGAATTATTGGTAGCAACTGTTTTAGCAGCTCAGTGCACTGATGAAAGAGTAAATAAAGTAACTCCTGTTTTTTTTGAAAAATGGCCAGATCCCAGTAAATTAGCAAATGCTGAAATAGAGGAAGTGGAAAAAGTTATACGGTCTACTGGTTTTTTTAGGAATAAGGCAAGGAATTTGGTTAATACAGCTAAAATATTAATAGAAAAATATAATGGACAAGTGCCAAAAACTATGGAAGAACTCGTTTCCCTACCAGGTGTGGCACGAAAAACAGCAAATATAGTATTGGGGAATGCGTTTGGGATTCAGGAAGGGATTGCAGTAGATACTCATGTAAAACGTCTTGCTTTTAGGATTGGCTTAACTAAAAACACTACACCTAATAAAGTTGAGCAAGATTTAATGAAAATTTTTCCTAAAAAAGAGTGGAGCAATGTAAATCACTTACTTGTTTATTTAGGAAGAGAAGTATGTAAGGCAAGAAAGCCAAATTGTGAAAAGTGCCCTTTAAATGATATTTGCGAAAAAAATATTTAAATAGAAAGGTTTGGGAGATTTTTGTAAGCTTTTGAATAATAAAAAATTAGGAATTAGGATTTATGAGTTTTAAATTAGTGGCTAAGGATAAACAGGCTAGGGCAGGTGTACTAAGAACTGCGCATGGAGAGATCAACACACCTATATTTATGCCAGTAGGAACTCAAGCCAGTGTAAAGAGTTTATCTCCTAATGATTTAATAGAGGCAAAAGCTCAGATTATTTTAGGCAATACTTATCATTTATATTTAAGGCCAGGTGATGAGTTAATTAGAGATTTAGGCGGTCTTCATAACTTTATGTCTTGGCCTAAGCCAATTCTTACTGATTCTGGAGGATTTCAGGTTTTTAGTTTAGCCAAGTTGCGTAAACTCACTAGAGATGGTGTGGAATTTTCTTCTCATATAGATGGCTCAAAACATTTTTTTACTCCTGAAAAGGTGATGCAGATTCAAAAAAATCTTGGTTCAGATATAATGATGGTGTTAGATGAGTGTGTACCATATGGTGCAGATTATGACTACACGCGGTCTTCTGTAGGAATTACTACATATTGGGCAAAGAGATGTAGGGAATTTTATCCTTCTGGAAAACAGTTACTTTTTGGTATTGTTCAAGGAGGTTTTTTTAAGGATTTACGGGAAGAAAGTGCTAGGCAAATTACTAATATACCTTTTGATGGGTATGCTATAGGAGGACTTAGTGTTGGAGAGCCAAAAGCTCAAATGATAGAGTTTCTTTATTTTACTGCTCCTTTATTGCCAGAAGATAAGCCTCGTTACCTTATGGGAGTAGGAAAACCGTTGGATATTTTAGAAGGTATTCGAGCTGGTGTGGATATGTTTGACTGTGTCTTACCCACAAGAAATGCTAGGAATGGGACCCTTTATACCTCTAAAGGAAAAATTAATATCAAAAGAGAAGAATATAAAAGAGATCTTTCTCCTCTTGATCCAGAATGTAATTGCTATACTTGTAGAAACTTTTCTAAGGCCTATCTAAGACATCTGTACACTTCTAGAGAACTTTTAGCTTATAGATTAAATACTCTTCATAATATTACTTATTTTCTTAATTTGGTTAATCAAGCTAGAGCTTCTATTTTTAATGGTACATTTGAAAATTTTTATAATCATATAAAATCAATATATACTTGTTAATCATGTAGTTTGTCTTCAACAGATTTAATTTTTTGCTTTAATGCATTCTTTCTATTTTTTCTAAAATCTATTTTTAACGTTAGATAAATACGATTACATTCTGGTTCAAGAGCTTTAAAACATTTAGATACAATATTCATTATATCATCAAATTCTCCTTCTATACAGGTTCCCATAGGGGTTAATTGGTGTTCTAGATTGCTTTGCTGGATAATTTTTAATACCTTGGCTACATATTCACTTACACTTTCTCCTTTATCTAAAGGGAAAATAGCCAATTCTGCTAATGTACTCATAGTTTTACCTCTTTTTTTATCTTCCCATGTCTAGATTTAAATTTAATGGGAATGAAATAGTGTATTCATAATGTAATATTTTTTCTTCTTGAGGCTGTAAAACAAATTTCCAACTAATTTTATTATCTTTTATTATAGGTTTAATATTATAATCTAATTTTATTTTAACATTTTTTTCTTCACTTTGAAGTTTAGCATCTTCTACTTCGATATTCACAGGCATTTTTTTTAAGTTTTGAATTTTTAATTCATAAATATAAGTATATATTTTTTCTTTTTTAAATATTCCTTTATTTCCATATTCTTTGTGAAAATAAAATTTTGTTTTTATTTCTGGATCATTGCCAAAATATATTTTCAAGTTTTTATCCCAAAGAGAAAATGAGGTTTTTCCTATAAAAGTATCATCTAAAAATAATTTAGCCTTACCTGGAGGTAGTTTTAAACTATGCTTTAAAGAAGCTTTGCTTTGAAGAAAGGCTTTTGGAGAAATATAAGGCCTAATAATATAAGAATAGTTGGCATTAGTCGTAAGTTGTTTTAATGTGATATATTTTTCCCCACCTGTTTTTAATGATAGTTTGCCAAGATAGTATTCGTCAAAAAAGTTTCTCTGTTTTTGGATAGGGAGATTGATATTAGCTTTATCTGCTTCCATTTTTCCAAAGATATCGCTCGGTGCTTTTAATGCTGCCTTTCTATAAAAAATTTCTTTTTGACGAATGATCCAGGGACTAAGAGGTAGGGGTTTTAATTGTTTAGAGAAATGTCCACTTACTAATATAATAGAGGCATTATCCCAATTACTTCCAGTTTTCTGCCATATTTTAGCTTTTTGTTTTATTTTTATCTTTTTTTTCATTGGCAATGCATATAAACTATAAGAGCTAGTCCATCCTGCACTGCTATCAAAATATGAGTACCTGATAATTCCCTTTCTTTTGGTTTTTATTTTTATTAACCATTCTTTATCTTTTTTAGCCGCAATATTTTCTATTTTCTTTTTTATTTTTTCTATTTTCTTTTTTATTTCTTTTAATTTTAACTCTAATTGCAAAATATTAAATTTAGCGAGAGTGAAGTTTTTTAGAATTAATTTATTAAAATTAACAAGATTTTTAAAGCCAATGTCTTTTCTTTCAGCCTGAGTTTTCCAAAACATTAAAGAATTTTCTTGGGATATGATATTGGATTTAATTTTTTGCTTTTCTAATATAAGTTTTTTTAATTGTTGTTTTAATTTTTCTATAGATTTTGGAGTTTTTTCTCTAAGATGATAAGAAAAATTTTCTATATCAGAAGAAAATGTCAATGTTTCTGGTTGGGCTGAGCCAGGAAGCACTAATTCAAATTCAGAGTTATTTGTAATTGCACTAGAGATAATTTCTGCTCCCTTTGGATATAAATATATTTTCTCTATTTTTGCCAAACTTAGAGAACTACAAAGTAGTAAGCAGATTGTAAAAATTACTTTTTTTTTCATAATATCCTCTTATTCTTTATTATTTTTTGATTTTGTTAGTATTTTTTCGTCTTGCCACTCTCCTTCATAGTCGAGATTTGACCATGATTTTCGCTAGAGAAAAGAAAATTCTTATCTCATCTTAAAATAGCTTCTTAGTTTTTATCAAGAGGTTGTGGTTTAGGCAAGTAGAGAAAAAGCACAATCTAATTATATTTTTTAAGTTATTAACTATATAAAGCTATGCTTGGAAGATTTTAGAATTTTTATTATTTTCTTTAACTTGCTAAACCAGAAGGAATATTTTACAAAAAAGATATAGGTGTTTTTTATTTTGATCTTAAAATTTTTTGGCAAAGAAGGGAAAAAAATTTAAATAATAATGTATATTTTGAAGAGAGGGCAGTATGGAATTTTTAGGGTTAAATATATGGATTAGATTTGCATTGTTTTTATTTGCCATTTTTTTTAGTTATTGGATATCAAAAATAGTTATTTTAAGTTTATTTAAAAAGATCTTACAAAAAACTAAAAGTAAAAGAGATGATCTTATTCTTAAAAATAAATTACTTCATGCTTTAGTCCTCCTTATACCAGGTATTTTATTATATTATTTTGTCAATTTATTTCCTAGATTTGAATATTATGGACAAAAGATAGCTTTTATATATTTAACATGTGTATTTGTTTTAATTTTATCTAGATTCCTCAATTTTTGTAATGATCTTTATAATACATTTGAAATATCAAAGAATAGGCCAATTAAAGGATATATTCAATTAATTAAGATTTTTATTTATATAATAGGGTCTATATTTATTATTTCTTATTTACTAGATAAATCTCCTTGGGGTATATTGAGTGGAATTGGTGCATTGACCGCAGTTGTGTTAATAATTTTTAGAGATACTATTTTATCTTTTGTGGCAAGTTTACAAATTAACTCTTACGGATTGCTTAGAGTTGGAGATTGGATAGAGATGCCTTCATTTGGAGTTGATGGAGATGTAATAGATATATCTCTTCATGTTGTTAAGGTGCAAAATTTTGATAAGACGATTATTACTGTTCCTACCCATAAATTTTTAGATAATTCTTTTAAAAATTGGCGGGGTATGTATGAAGTTGGGGCAAGAAGGATTAAGCGCTCTATTTTAATAGACCAGTCTAGTGTTAGATTTCTATCTCCTGAGGAAGTAAATAGGTTAAAAAAAATTAAGTTAATAGAAGGATATTTAAGAAAGAAAGAGGAGGAGTTGGCTAAGGCTAATGCAGAAAACAAAGATAGAATTGTGCTAAATGGGAGATATTTAACTAATTTAGGTACATATAGAGCTTATGTTGTTAACTATTTGCAACGTCACCCTAGGGTAGTTAAGAATTTAACTTTTTTGGTAAGACACTTGCAACCAGAGGCAAGTAAAGGGTTGCCTCTGGAAATATATTGTTTTGTAGATGAAACTCGGTGGGCAGAATATGAGAGGTTACAAGCAGATATATTTGACCATCTTTTAGCAGCATTGCCTTTTTTTGGTTTAAGGGCTTATCAACGTAATGCGCTTGTGGATAAGCGAGATGAAGTAGCTAAAGCTTTTGAGTGGCCTGGTTTTGATAAATAAGTCCTGCTAAAATAAAAATTAGGCCTATATAGGTGGAAAAGAGAATTTTTTCTCCTACTAAAAAATGAATGAAAATTAAGGATAAAAAAGGTGATAAATAAATTAAATTGCTTACTTGGGCAGTATTTTGGGCGTATTTAAGTGCTTTTAGCCATAAAATAAAGGTTATTCCCATCTCAAATAGTCCTACATAAAAAGCACCAAGAAATCCTTTTAAATTAAAGGTAGGAGATGTTTTTGTTAATAAAAAATAAATGGATATATAAATACTACCAAATAAAAAATTATAAAATAGACGAAGAGAAGGATTTAGGGTGTCTTTAGTATTAAATATCCAATAAAGAGCCCAAAGAATAGTGCTAAATAAAGCCAAACCTACTCCTAAAGGATTTGTAAAATGAAGGGAAAAAATATGTCCGTGAGTAGAAATTATTAACACTCCAAAATAACTCAATAAAATAGCTCCTAACTGATGAAAGGATATTTTTTGTTTTAATAGAGGAATAGATAAAAGGCTTAAAGTAATACCCCAAGTATAGTTTAAGGGTTGAGCTTCTTGAGCTGGAAGTAAATCATAAGCTTTAAATAAAACTAAATAATAACAGAATGGATTAATAAAACCAAGCCAAGCAGACTTGAATATTTCTTTTTTTAGAATAAAAATAAAACCTTTGGTATTGAGATAAGCAGAAGCAAAAAGCACACAAGTAGAAGTTAGGCAGGAATAAAATAGCAACTCAAGAGGTGAAATATAAACAAGGGTTAGTTTAAATGCTGAGGCCACAGTGGACCAAATAAAAACAGTTAATAATCCAAAAAGATAAGCTTTTTTAGGATTAGACATTTATTTCTCCAAAAGGAAAGTAAGAAAAGTGTATAACCAAAATCAAATTCAAGTGCAAACTCTTCTAGATCTTATAGGAAATACTCCTTTAATAGAAATAAAAAAGGTTTGGTTTAAAAGTGGTGTGAGAATTTTGGCAAAATTAGAGGCGTTTAATCCTGGTGGATCTATTAAAGATAGGGCTGCTTTGGCAATGGTTGAAGCTGCAGAGTCTAGTGGCTTAATTACTTCTGATAAAGTTATTATTGAAGCAACAAGTGGTAATACGGGTATTGGCTTGGCAATGGTTTGTGCAGTAAAAGGATACAGATTAATGCTTATAATGCCTGAGTCTGCTTCTGAGGAAAGAAAACGTATTTTACAGGCTTATGGAGCAAAGTTAGTTCTTACGCCAGCTCATTTAGGTACAGATGGGGCAATAGAAGAAGCTTATAGATTAGCAAGGGAATATCCAAATAAGTATATTCTTATGGATCAATATAACAACCAGGCTTGTGTAGAAGCTCATTATAAACACACTGGAAGCGAAATTTGGCAACAGACAGGGGGAAAGATTACTCATTTTGTAGGATGTTTAGGCACTTCTGGAACTGTAATGGGAGTAACAAAATATCTAAAAGAAGTTGATTCCCAAATAAAATGCATAGCTGTTGAACCAGGACTTAGACATAAAATTCAAGGTCTTAAGAATATGCAAGAATCATATCCTCCAGGTATTTATAATCCTGATTTAGTTGATGAGATTTTAAGAGTAGAGGATGAAGAGGCTTTTGAACTGTGTCGTAGGTTAGCTAGAGAAGAAGGTTTATTGGTTGGTATGAGTTCAGGGGCTGCCTTAGCTGGGGCTATTAAAGTTGCTAAAAGAATAGAAAATGGAATAATAGTAACTATTTTTCCAGATAGTGGTGAACGTTATTTAAGTACTTCTCTATTTTTATCTCCAGAGAAGAGGGGAATTGAATTTGTTGGACTAGATGGTAAGAAAGTTTTGCTATGTCCTCAAGATAATGCTTTTAATTTTTTTACTTTTGGGCCCACTTTAGATGATTTAAAGAATTTAAGTGCCTGGAGAAGAATTGTTTTTTTAGAAGTTTTAGCAAGGTATTTTCAGCATATAGGAATTGAAAGTATAGTAATAGTAGGGATTTCGGATTTTGATGATAGAACTTTAAATTATTGTCGTTTGAAAAAGGTTAGCAGAGAGGATCTTATTAGAGAAAGTAAAAAAGAATTGGCTAAGGTATGCCAAAAATTTGGTCTTCAAAAAATAGAATTTGCGTTTTTTTCAGAGCGTATAGAAATAGCTTTAGAGATTTGTACAGATCTTTTAACTAAAGGTAAGGCTTATGAAAAATTAAGATCTGTGTATTTTGATGTGCGAAGACAAGATAATTATGGATATCTTGGTTTGAAAGATATTCAATTAAGGCCAAAGCAGGATATAATAAAAGGACGGTATTTAAAAGATAACCCTGAAGATTTTACTTTATTAAAAAGAGCAAGTTTGCAAGATCTAAAAGAAGGTGAAGTTTTGAATACAAAATGGGGTAAAGTGCGTCCTTCTTGGTATTTACAACAAGCAAGTATTTTATCTTCTCTTCAAAAACCAGTCCAGATGGTAGTGGCAGGAGAAGGACAAGTTTTTCCTCATCTAGATAACTTGATCTCTTTATTAAAAAATAAAAATAAAGAGCTGCCTAAAGCATGGGGAGTTGTTTTAGGTGTTAAAGATGAAGTTGATTTGGATATTTTTTCTTTAAGTGAAGATAAATTAAAGGTTCTTAAAGGTTGGTTAGTTTCTTCCTCTATTCAAAAGCGACAAAAATTGACTTTAGAAAGTTTAAAAATGTGGCAAAAAAACTATCAAAAAATATCTGATTTGTGGTTTAAATTAAATGTATTACCTTTTAAAGATGGTGATTTGTGTTCAGAGATTGAAGGATTGATTTTGAAAATTAAAGGAGATTTGAGACAGTTATTTGAAAGTGGTTTTAAAATTCATTTATTTTGGTCTAATCTGTTTAATTTTATTAAACAAGTCAATTATATTTTAAATAATAATCAGCTTACAAAAGAAGATGTAAGTAGCATTAAAAATATTTTACAAGAATTAAACAAAATTTTTGATTTATTTGAAGAGGAGCGCATTAGTTTTGATGATAATCCTCCAGAAAAGATAAAAGAATTATTATTAGAAAGAAAGCAAGCTAGAGTGAATAAGAATTTTGCTTTAAGTGATAAGTTAAGAGAAAAAATAGAAGATTTTGGTTATAAAGTCGTGGATATGGGAACTGAGACGGTAGTTTTATTGCATCGTAAAAAGAATGGGTTAAATGAATAATATTAATTTAATTCCAAAATTATAGATTTATTGAGGAGGAAATATGGGAAGTAAGTTATGGATTGGATTTGGCGATATTCATGAGGATTTTGAGCAAGTTTTTAATCTTCCTAATTTAAAGGAATCTTCTGGTATTCTAATATCAGGAGATATTACTAATAAAGGGAATAAAGAAAAAGTTTACAATTTTTTTCAGAAACTAAAAGAAAATAACCCTAAAATTTTTGCTCAAATTGGGAATATGGATAGTTTTGAGATAGAGGAAGTATTAGATGATTTAGGTATAAATACTCATTTAAGGGTTATAGAGTTAGATTCAGGAATTTTCTTAGCAGGAGTAGGTTATTCTACGTTTACGCCTTTTAATACTCCTTCAGAAGTTTCTGAGGATGCAATGGCAAAATGGTTAAAACAATTGAAATTAGAAGCAAAAAATAAAAAACATCTTATTTTTATGTCTCATACTCCACCTTTAGATACTAAGTGTGATGTAGTGTTAGGTGGCTCTCATGTTGGAAGCAAATCTGTTCGAGAATTTATTGAGGAAGTGCAGCCAGATATTTGTCTTACAGGTCATATCCATGAGTCTAAGGCAATAGATGAAATTGGTAAGACGCTTATAGTAAATCCCGGGCCTGTTGGTGATGGGGGTTATGTAAAGATATTTTTTAGAGATGGAAGGTTAGAGTTAGAATTGCATTAAAATATAAATTCGTTTAGAGAGTTTTTGAATAAATAGGTTAGGATAAATTAGAAATGATTTTATATTCTTGGAATGTTAATGGATTTCGAGCTATCTTAAAGAAAGGTTTTTGGGACTGGTTTTATAAAAGAAAGGCAGATATTGTTTGTTTGCAAGAAACCAAAGTACATCCAGATCAGCTTTCTTTAGAAGAAAAGAAACCTAAAGATTATTATGCTATTTGGAACCCTTCAAAAATTAAAAAAGGATATTCTGGTGTAGTTTGTTTTTGTAAAAAAGAACCATGTGCTTATTTTTTGGGTTTTCCTGATGAAGCTTTCAAGGGTGAGGGAAGGTTAATTACCTTAGAGTATGATAATTTTTATCTATTAAATATTTATTTTCCAAATGGTCAAATGAGCGAGGATAGACTAAAATTTAAATTAGGATATTATGAACATTTTTTAAAGTATTGTGAAGAATTGAGAAAGAGTAAGCCGATTATAGCTTGTGGAGACTTTAATACAGCTCATCGAGAAATAGACTTGAAAAATCCTAAACAAAATGAGAAAAGGTCTGGGTTTTTACCAGTGGAGAGAAAATGGTTAGATAGATTTGTTGAGAGTGGATATGTTGATACTTTTCGGCTATTTGTCCAAGAAGGAGGGCATTATACCTGGTGGGACTATAGATTTAAGGCAAGAGAAAGAAATGCTGGATGGCGTATAGATTATTTTTTTGTGTCAATGGAGTTAAAGGACAAGGTTAAGAGAGCTTGGATTGAAAGTGATGTTTATGGCTCTGACCATTGTCCTATTGGTTTAGAGTTAGAAATTTAAAAATACTTTGATGGAGGTTTTATGAAGGCATCCAATGTAGTGAGCTTAAATGTTTCTAAAGCCCCTGCATATATGGACTGGTCTCAGGCCATAAGTGGGGTTATTTTGTCGTTATTTATGTTATGTCATACTTTATTTATTTTTAGTGTTGTGTTTGGAGCAAAGGTTTTTAATAAAGTGGCTTTATTTTTTGAGGATACTGGCTTAGCTCAGACAGGTGGAGTTATTTTAGCGTTGATTTTTCTAGTTCATTTTATTTTAGCAGCTAGAAAAATACCATTTTCTTTTAAAGAACAGCAAACTGTATGGAAACATGCTAAGATGCTTAAACACCAGGACACATGGCTGTGGTTAGTGCAAGTATTTACAGGAATGAGTATTTTACTTTTAGGAAGTATTCATCTTTGGGTAATTTTAAATGATTTACCAATTACTGCTTTGAAGTCAAAACTTTTAATTCAAAGTGGTTTATGGCTTTACTTTAATATTTTATTTTTATTGTGTATAGCTTTGCATCTAGGAATTGGTCTTTATAGAGTGGGAGCTAAATGGGGATTTGTAACAAGAGCCAATAGGTCTAAAATCAAGAAAATTGTTTTTGGTTTAATTGGGGCTTTGATAGTATTAGATGTGATTAGTTTAATTAGATTTTATTTTGTATAAAAAGGGGAGATTATGGTGGATGTAATTTATACAGACTTGTTATGTATAGGTGCAGGGTTGGCAGGAGAAAGAGTAGCAGTAGAAGCTGCTGATGCAGGTTTTAAGACAATTTGTTTGAGTATAGTTCCTGCCAGAAGATCCCATTCTTCTGCAGCCCAAGGAGGTATGCAGGCTGCCTTGGGTAATTGTGTTAAAGGAGAGGGAGATAATCCTGAAATACATTTTGAAGACACTGTAAAAGGCTCAGACTGGGGATGTGATCAGGAGGTTGCCAAACTTTTTGCTGAAACAGCTCCAATTGCTATTAGACAATTGGCTTATTGGGGAGTTCCTTGGAATAGAGTAGTTGCTGGGAAATCTTTTTATTATAAAGGTGGTAAAAAATTTGAAAAAGAAGAAAAAAAAGAAAAAGAGGGTTTAATTACTGCCCGTGATTTTGGTGGAACTGCAAAATGGAGAGCTTGTTATTGTTCTGATGGAACAGGACATGCTATGTTATATACAATGGATAGCGTGGCTGTTAGTAAGGGAGTTGAAGTTCATGATAGAAGTGAGGCGATTTCATTAATTCATGATGGAGAAAATTGTTTAGGAGCTGTGGTTAGATGTTTGAGGACAGGAAAATTAAGAGTGTATCTTGCCAAAGCCACTCTTATTGCTACTGGAGGATTTGGAAGAATTTATAGAGCTTCTACTAATGCAGTTATAAATGAAGGTGGAGGATTGATTATTGCGTTAGATACAGGTCTTGTTCCTTTGGGTAACATGGAGGCTGTGCAATTTCATCCTACAGGTATTGTTCCAGGAGATATTTTAGTTACTGAAGGGTGTAGAGGAGATGGAGGAACTTTATTAGATGTGAATGAAGAAAGGTTTATGCATATTTATGAGCCTGAGAAGGCAGAACTAGCCTCAAGAGATGTTGTATCTAGAAGAATGATAGAGCATATTAGAAAAGGACTTGGAGTGAAAAGTCCTTATGGCGAACATTTGTGGTTAGATATTCGGCATCTTGGAGAGGCCCATATTACTACTAAGCTTAGAGAAGTTTATGATATTTGTATGAATTTTTTAGGTATAAATCCAATTCACGAGCTAATTCCTGTAAGACCTACTCAACATTACAGTATGGGAGGTATTAGAACCAATAAGTTTGGTGAAGCATATGGATTAAAAGGATTATTTTCTGCTGGAGAGGCCTCTTGTTGGGATATGCATGGGTTTAATAGACTGGGTGGAAATTCTTTGGCAGAAACTGTTGTTGCGGGAATGATAGTTGGGAAAAGGATCGTTGAATTTTTGCAAAATGCAGAAGTTAATTTTAAGTCTAATTTAGTAGAATTAGAAGTAAAAAAACAGGAAGAGAGAATAAAACGCCTTATCTCTGGCAGTGGTAAGGAAAATGTCTATAAAGTTCGAGGTGCGATGCAAGATATTCTTATGGATTATGTTGGTATTTTTAGAAATGAAAAGGATTTACAAACAGCTGTGGATAAACTGCAAGAAGTTTTAGAAAGAGCAAAAAATGTAAAACTTAGATCTAATGGAATTGGAGCCAATGCAGAACTTACTTTGGCTACCAAAATAGAAGGAATGGTTAAGCTTGCTTTGTGTGTAGCGTATGGAGCTTTGGAAAGAAAAGAAAGTAGAGGTAGCCATGCCAGAGAAGATTATCCTTATAGGAATGATCGAGATTGGTGGGTGAGAACCCTCGCTTATTTTGAAGAAGGTAAAACCTTGCCCACTTTAAAATATGAACCTGCTACAAAAGAAGTTATTTTACCTCCTGGTGATAGAGGATATGGAGGAGCAAAGATAATTCCTTATGATTATCCAAAGGATAAGCCTTTGCCAGAAGAAGAGTAAAAAATATTTGAGTAGTGGGGAAAAGGTGTAATTTTAGTAATGTGAAAAATAGGTGAAAAAGTATAAAATAATTTAAGAGGTAGCAAGATGGCAAGAATTTTACAGTTTAATATATTTCGATATAATCCAAATGATCCTGATTCAAAACCTCATCTACAGAGTTTTTATTTAGATGAGACTCCAAATTTAAATTTATTTATAGCATTAAATAGAATTAGAGAGGAACAAGATCCTTCTTTGATGTTTGATTTTTGTTGTAGAGCAGCTATTTGTGGTGCTTGTGCCATGGTTATAAATGGAAAACCTGGTTTAGCATGTAAGACAAAGACTAAAGACTTGCCAGAGCAGATTAATTTATTGCCTTTACCAGGATTTAAACTAGTAGGAGATCTTTCAGTAGATACAGGAACATGGTTTAGAGCTATGAATGAAAGGATTGAGGCTTGGGTTCACTCAACTAAAGAATTTGATCCTAGTGCAGAAGAAGAAAGGATGGACAATGCTTTAGCAGAACAAATTTATGAATTGGATAGGTGTATTGAATGTGGATGTTGTATTGCTGCATGTGCTACTGCTCAAATGAGACCAGACTTTTTAGGCGCAGTTGCTTTAAACAGAATTGCAAGATTTATTTTAGACCCTAGAGATGAACGAACAGATAAAGATTATTTTGAAATTGTTGGTTCAGATCAAGGTATTTTTGGATGCATGGGGCTTTTAGCTTGTGAAGATGTATGCCCTAAAAATATTCCACTGCAAGATCAATTAGGGTATTTGCGACGTAAAATGGGAATTGCTGCTGTTAAAAATTATTTATCATGGAGAAAAAAGAAATAAAATGTTTTAAGTGACGATGTGGGATATTGGTGAAAAAGAAGTTAAGAGGGAGTATGTATGCGGACTTTAAAGATGATAACGATTGAGGAGGCTGTTGCCAAATTAGTGGTAGAAGCCAATATTTATTTGCCTCAGGATGTTAAAAATGCTTTAAATAATGCCTTTGAGCAAGAGAGCAGTGAGGCAGGTAAAGAAGTTTTGAGACAGCTAATTGAAAATTATAAATTAGCAGAAAAAACAAAGTTACCTCTTTGTCAAGATACAGGTTTAGCTGTATTTTTTGTAGAATTGGGACAAGATTTAAAGATAGAGGGAAATTTAATAGAGGCAATCAATCGGGGAGTGAGAAAAGGATATGAAGAAGGTTTTTTAAGAAAATCTGCTTGTGATCCATTTACTAGAAAAAATACAGGAGATAATACTCCTGCTCTTATTCATATAGAATTAGTTTCTGGAGATAAATTAAAGTTGAATTTTATGGCTAAAGGTGGTGGGAGTGAAAATATGTCTAGAGCCACTATGCTCACTCCTGCTCAAGGTTTTAATGGGATAAAAGAATTTGTCTTAAAAAGAGTGGCAGAGGCAGGTCCAAATCCTTGTCCTCCAATAATTGTAGGAATTGGCATAGGCGGAACATTTGATTATGCTCCAATTTTGGCTAAAAAAGCTCTTTTTAGAAGCTTAGATGATGTTAATCCAGATTCTGATTTAGCAGAAAAAGAACAAGAACTTTTAGAGGCTATAAATGATTTAGGTATAGGTCCTATGGGGCTTGGAGGCAAAACTACTTGCTTGGGTGTGAAAATAGAAAAGCATCCTTGTCATATAGCTTCATTACCCGTGGCCGTGAATATTCAGTGCCATTCTGCTAGACACAAGGAGGTAATATTGTAAATGAGTGAATATAAATTACAAACTCCTCTTACTGAGGAAGATATTTTAAAGTTAAGGTCAGGAGATAAGGTCTTGCTGTCTGGGTTGGTTTATACTGCTAGAGATGCAGCTCATAAGAGACTGTTTCAGGCTTTGGAAAAAGGAGAAAAATTACCTTTTCCTATTGAAGGAGCTGTTATTTATTATGTTGGTCCTAGTCCTGCACCTCCAGGACGGCCTATAGGTTCTGCTGGACCTACTACTAGTTATAGAATGGATACTTATGCTCCTAAACTTTATGAACTTGGTTTAAAAGCAACTATAGGTAAGGGAAAAAGAAATGAGGCGGTAAAAGATGCTTTGAAAACATATAAAGGGGTATATTTTGGGGCAACAGGAGGAGCAGGGGCTTTGTTATCTCAATGTATAAAACAAGCAAAAGTGATTGCTTATGAGGATTTAGGGCCTGAAGCTATCAGAGTACTTCAAGTTCAAGATTTTCCCCTATTGGTGATTAATGATGCTTTTGGGGGTGAATTATATGCTAAGCCAAACTATAAATAAAAAAGGCGGCTTTTAAAAGCCGCCTTTTTTATTTCATTTTTAAAGCTGCGTCTATATATTTTTTGCCAATTGATTGATAAAATTTTGGATAAATCTGAGTCATTATTTTTTTCCATTTAGCTTTTTCTTGTTGGTTTAAAGTTATAATTTCTAAGCCAGGGATCTTTTGCACTTTATGAAAGAACTCTTGATTAGTTTTATAGGCTATACTTCTTTCATAGGCAGTAGCAAGTCTTACACATTCTAAGAATATATTTCTTAAATCTGAAGGTAAGCTATTTAAAAATTTTGGACTTGTGATTAATACATAACCAAGATATCCATGATAGGTTACAGTAATATATTTTTGGACTTCATAAAATTTTTTAGAATAAAAATTACTCCATGTATTTTCAAAGCCATCTACTTTTCCAGTCTTGAGTGCATCATAAACTTTTGAAAATGGCATAGGAATAGGGATAGCTCCTGCAACTTCAAATTGAGCCTTTAATACTTCAGAGGGCATTATTCTAAATTTTAACCCAGCTAAATCCGAGGGAGTGCGAATGGGTTTTTTATTATTAAATATACATTTGAATCCATTACTCCAATAGGCTAGACCAATAATACCTTCTTTTTTTAAAAAACTTAAAATTTCCTTTCCATATGCACTGTCTTCAAATTTATTTACATGTTGCTGAGATTCAAACAAAAAAGGTAAGTCAAAAAGTTGAATTTGAGGTACTTTTTTGGGAAATTTGGAAAAAGAAGGACATGCTAATTGAATGGCATTTCTTTTAATACCTTCTACTGCTCTGGCATCATTGTAGCCTTTTTTAGACATATTTTCAAAAACTTTTACAATAAATCGACCATTTGACTTTTCTTCTAAGAGTTTTTTTAAATAGTCTGCTGCCATTCCTTTGGGTGTATTTTTTGGCAATATGTGAACAAAATTGATTAAAAATTTTTGTCCGTAAGAAATGGACGCAAAATTTAAGCATATACTAAAAATAAGTATTATGAAGAAAAATTTTTTCTTTATCATATTTATCATAATATTTTCTCCTTAATTTTTGACTATAAAATAGGGGAAATAATTTTTCTCAAGACTAAAACATTTTCCTTTATGGAGAAAATTTTTAAAATTGTCAATATGAGGTGTTAGGAGAAAAATAATTTTCTTTAATATAATAAATGCTATGAACCTTTTTAATTTGAAAAGACTTATTTGTGAATAAAGATACTGAACTTGATATGTAAAAATATGTTAATAGTATTTTTTTACCACATATAGAATTTTTTTTACAAAATTTAGAATTAATTTAACTTTATGTATTAGGTAATTTAATCTTTTGTTAATATTTATTGTGTAATCTATATTGCTATCTTTTGTAGGTAAAATTTTTACAAATAAAGGAAAATTAATTTTTATTAAAAAGAAGATACATACTGATCATTTTTAATTTTTTTTATTATTATTTGCGGAGATAATTAATCTTACATCCGCTACTAAGGCTTCTTTATCATTAACTAATACAGGATTAAATTCGGCTTCAAATACCTCAGGGAGATCTAAAGATAATTGGGACATTATTAAGATGATATCTTCTATTGCTTTAAAATTTACAGGAGGCTCTCCTCTAAATCCTTTTAAAAGGAGATAGGATTTAATTTGTCTGATCATATTTTGGGCATCATCTCTAGTTAAAGGAGCAAGACCAAAAGATATGTCTTTCAAAACTTCTACATAAATTCCTCCGAGGCCAAACATAATTAAGGGGCCAAATTGGTCGTCTCGTTTAAATCCAACAATCACTTCTTTACATCCTTTGGGTGCCATTTTTTGCACTAAACATCCTGTTATATGAGCTTCTGGGCGTAACCTTTGGGCTCTGGAGGTTATTTCTAAGAAGGCATTTTTTACTTCTTTAGGAGAGTTTAAATTGATAATAACTCCTTTTACATCTGTTTTATGAGAAATGCTTGGAGAAGCTATTTTAAGAACTACAGGGAATCCTATTTCTTCTGCAATATGCATTGCTTCATCACTAGATCTTGCTAATTTGGTTTTAGGATGTGGTAGGTTGTAGGCTTGTAATATTTTTAGGGCTTGAAACTCTACAATTTCTCTTTGTTTTGTGACAATAGCTTCGTTTATTACTTTTTTAGCTAACTCTAAATTTCTCTTAGGAATTTCTATTTTTATTTCACCTTTTTTTGTCCATTCCCAGTGTTTATACATAGTTTCTAAAGATCTGATAGCTGGTTCAGGAAATAAATAACAGGGAATATTGTTGTCTAAAAGTATTTTTTGTCCTTTTTTAACATGATGTTTTCCCATAAATACACAGAATATGGGTTTAGGGATATTCTTACATTTTTTTACAATTCCTTTGGCAAGTTCTGTTATTTGAGGAGCAATGGCAGAAGTTGGGCTTAGAAGAACTAAAATAGCATGGGTATTGGGATCATCAACAATAACGTCAATTGTGTCTAAATAGCGCTTGGCATCTGCATCTCCTATGATATCTATGGGATTGTATAAGGCTGCATAGCCTGGCAGTATTTGTTTCAGTTTTTGAATTGTTTCTGCAGAAAGCCTTGTCATTTGAAGTTTAGAATTTTCGCATATGTCTGCTGCCATTATTCCTGGTCCGCCTGAATTGGTAATGATAGTGAGATTAGGTCCTTGAGGGAGGGGTTGAGTTGAAAACGCAAGAGCAAGATTAAAAAGGGTTTCTACATCAAACACTCTAATAATTCCAGCCTTAGAAAACGCAGTAGAATAGGCTTTATCTGAACCAGCAATTGCTCCTGTATGGGAGGAAGCTGCTCTTGCTCCTGCTGCTGTTCTTCCAGATTTTATGAGGAGTATTGGTTTGTTTCTAGTGACTTTTTTTGCCGTTTGAATAAATTTTTCTCCGGAGCATACATTTTCAATATAACCCAAGATAACTTTTGTTTTTGGATCTTTTCCCAAGTATTCAATCATGTCAGTTTCATCTAAAATGGCCTTATTGCCAAGACTGATAAATTTTGAAAACCCAATATTTTCTCCCAAAGCCCAATCCAAGATTGCTACACATAATGCTCCAGATTGAGAAAAAAAGCTGATATTACCTTTATTGGGAATACCTGTAGCAAAAGTTGTATTTAAATTAGCGTGGGTATTAATAAGTCCCAGACAATTTGGCCCTAAAAGAGCGATATTATACTTTTTAGCTATTTCTATTAATTTTTGTTCTTGGTGATATCCTTTACCTCCAATTTCTTTAAAACCTGCAGAGATGACAATAACAGCCTTGACTCCTTTTTCCCCTAACTCTTCTACAGATTTTACAGCTAGTCCTCTAGGAACAGTGATAACAGCTAAGTCTATTTTTTTAGGTAGGGATTTAATGTCTGAAAAAACTGGCAATCCTAAGATAGTTTTTGCTTTAGGATTTACAGGATAAATTTCACCTTTAAAATTCATTTCTTGAAGATTTTGTAACACAATGTGTCCAATTTTTTCAGGATGAGATGATGCTCCAATAATAGCAATACTTTTAGGAGAAAATAGATATTCAAGGTTTTGTTTCATAACTCTATACCCTTTATTATTATTAAAAATTAATTTCTAAAAATATTATAACATACCTCTAAATAGAGTCCAAATATTTTTTTTAGAATCCTTTAAATTGTTGTAAGAAAAAAGGTAAAATAGTGTTACTGGAGATAAGCTATATAAGTATTGAGAAAAATCAAGATTAGATAAGAAATTTTTTTATTTTTAAGAATAATCCTTTGACAAATATATTTTTTTTCGATTATAAGCCGAACTGAAAAATGAGTTAATTCTGGTGGTTTTTGAGATTAGGGCGAGGGCCTTAATCTTTTATGTTTGCCAAAAAGTTAAGGAGGTAGCGATGGCAAAGGTAGGAGTTTACGTATGTTATTGCGGCACCAACATCGCGGGTGTTATAGATGTTGAGGCCGTACGGGATTTTGCTGAGAGTTTGCCTGATGTTGCAGTAGCAAGAACTAATCTTTTTATGTGTTCTGATGCTGGTCAGGAAGTAATTAAAAAAGACATTAGAGAAGGATTGGTAGACAGGGTTGTAGTAGCTGCTTGTACTCCCAGAACTCATGAACCTATTTTTAGAGCTGCTGTGGAAGCTGCTGGTCTGAATAGGTATTTATTTGAGATGGCCAATATTCGTGACCAAGGCAGTTGGGTTCACCCTCATGAGCCAGAAGCTGCTACAGAAAAGGCTAAAAAATTAGTTGCTTCTGCAGTCGCTAAAGCTGCTCGTTTAGAACCATTGGAAGAAAAATATGTAGATGTAAAACAAGCTGCTTTGGTAATTGGCGGTGGTATTGCTGGAATGTCTTCTGCTTTAGAGTTGGCAGAAATGGGATATAAAGTATATTTAGTAGAAAAAAATCCATCTATTGGTGGGGTTATGGCTCAACTTGACAAGACATTCCCTACCAATGACTGTTCTGCGTGAATACTCACTCCTAAGATGTCCCAGGTTGGGATGCACAAAAATATCGAACTTCTTACTTATTCTGAAGTAGAAGATGTAGAGGGTTCTATTGGTGATTTTAGAGTAAAAATCCGTAAAAAACAGACTTATGTAGA
Organism: Desulfonauticus submarinus; assembly: GCF_900104045.1. Classification (NCBI taxonomy): domain Bacteria; kingdom Pseudomonadati; phylum Thermodesulfobacteriota; class Desulfovibrionia; order Desulfovibrionales; family Desulfonauticaceae; genus Desulfonauticus; species Desulfonauticus submarinus. Next base: position 391,846 of record NZ_FNIN01000001.1, on the reverse strand, counting down.
TTGGGATAAATGTACAGGTTGTGGTGCTTGTGCTGAAGTTTGTCCTGTTAAGGTTCCTGATGAATTTAATTGTGGTTTAGGTACAAGAGGCGCTGCTTATATTATGTTTCCTCAAGCAGTCCCAAAGAAGGCTGTTATTGATATAGATAATTGTCGTAATTGTGATGGGCGTAAATATGGTGAAGAACCAAGAATTAGTAAAAAAACAGGCAAGCCAATTTTAGCTCCATGTCAGAAAGCATGTCAGGCAGAAGCAATTGACAGAAGTTTAAACTTAGATCCAGAGGGCGAAATATTAGAAGTTGAGGTTGGTTCTATTGTGGTAGCAACTGGATTTAAGGTTATGGAAAAAGATCATTTTAAAGAATTTGCTCCTAAAAATCCAAATGTTATCACAGCGCTTCAACTTGAAAGAATTATGTCTAGTATAGGTCATACTGGTGGAAAGTTGTTACGTCCTTCTGATAATGAAAAGCCTCATACTATTACCTTTATTTCTTGTGTAGGTTCTAGAGATGAAAAATTTCATACCTATTGTTCTGGAATTTGTTGTATGTATATGATTAAACAAGCTCGTTTAATTAAAGATAAATATCCAGATATTAATATTAATATGCATTTTATTGATGTGAGAACTCCTGGTAAGGGCTATGATGAATATTATGTTGGCGCAAGGAAAATGGGTATTAACATTTTTAAAGGAAAAGTTGGTGGCTTAGAAGTATTGCCAGGAGATAAATTAAGGGTGTTAGCTTATGATATGGAACAATGTACACCTATTGAATATGAATCTGATTTAGTTGTTTTGGCTACAGCTATTGAAATGCCTGAAGGTGCAGAAGAGTTAGCTCAAAAATTAGGACTTCAATTTTGTGGTAGTCATTTTTATAGAGAACTTCATCCAAAACTTGGTCCTGTTGAAACTGCTGTTAGCGGAGTTTTTGTTGCTGGTTGTTGTCAAGGGCCAAAAGATATTCCAGCTACAGTAGCTCAGGCCAAGGGTGCTGCGGCAGTAGCAGCTGTGCCATTAGCTCAAGGTAAAGTTAAGATTGAACCTCTTATTTCTGAAATCAATCCTGATAAATGTAGTGGATGTGGTATTTGTGTTCCTCTTTGTCCGTATGGAGCTATTTCTATGCAGGAATGGGGAGAAACTTTGAGAGCAGAAATTAATTATAGCTTGTGTAAGGGGTGTGGAGTTTGTACCTCTGCATGTCCATCTCAGGCAATAACGCTTCATGGTTTTACTGATGAAGAAATTTTTGCTCAGATAGATGCTTTAACAGCGTAGGAGGATTTTTTATGGCTGGTTTAAAAATAGATGATGCAAAAGTTAAAGAGGCAATCGAAACCATTAGTGGTTTTGGTGGAGAAGCCTTGATTAAGTGTGTACAGTGTGGGGCATGCTCTAGCGTATGTCCTGGCGTAAGAGTGGGTTTTAATATTTTATGTAGAATGTTGATAAAAAGAGTATTAACTGGTCAATTAGAAGAAACAATAGAAGAAATGTCTACTTGGGGATGTCAGGCCTGTAATAGATGTACAGAAATTTGTCCTCAAGGTGTTCGTCCTATGGAAGTAGTGTTTGCGTTTAGACGTTATCAAGCTTCTGAATTGGCTCTTTCTACATCTGCATTTGGCCCACAGATGAGCTTGTATGAAAAGGGCCACGCAGTAACTATTAGCCCAGAAGCTGTTGGTGAAAATAGAAAGAAAGTTGGTCTGCCAGAAGTTCCTCCAACTGCTTTAAATAATGAACAAGCTCAGAAAGAAATCCAAACATTGTTGGATAATAGTCCAATGGCAGATTTAGGAATATTTTAAACAAGGAGTGGAGTAAAAATGGAAAAAATAGGATTGTTTTTAGGATGTAATATTCCTTTTAGAGCTCCAGATATAGAGCAGTCCTTCCGTAAGATATTACCTGTTTTTGGTATAGAGCCGGTTGATTTAGAAGGTGCTAGTTGTTGTCCTGCTTGGGGTACGGCTCCTTCTTTTGATGTGGATACATGGCTTTCTTTATCTGGAAGGAATATTGCTTTGGCTGAAGAAAAAGGAGTAGATATTACTACAGGTTGTAATAGTTGTTTTGGAGTTTTGAGTGAAGCCAAACATATGATTGATCATAAGCCAGGTAAGTTTGAGATAGTAAATGAAAAATTAAAATTAATTGGTAAGGAATATAAAGGAACTGCTAAGATTTATCATATTATGCATTTACTTTATAAATTTGTAGGTGCTGAAAAGATAAAAGAAGCTTCTAAGTATAATTTGGAAGGTTTGAAAATTGGTATACAACAAGGTTGCCATGCATTGTGGCCAAGTGATGTATATGAAGTAAAAGAAGAAAATCCATTTTTCCCAATTCAATTAAAAGAGCTTGTAGAAGCAACAGGAGCAGAAGCTCCTCATTATAGTAGAATAGAAGATTGTTGTGGAATGGGAGCAATGAGCTCTACAGATAGGGAGAAATCTTTGCAAACTTTTAAACGTAAAATTCTTTCTATTAAAGAAGAAATTGACCCTGATATGATTGTTACAGGATGTTCTTCTTGTTATCTCCAATTTGATGGTTCTCAGCAGGCATTAAAGGAGAAAGGAGAAATAGATTTTGAGATTCCTGTATTTCATGTTGTGCAATTTTTGGCTTTGGCTATGGGATTTAATCCTCAGGAAGTGGCTTCTATTAGCCAAACTCCAAGGGATGCAGTAATAAAAGAAATACAAAGTGAAAAACGTTTAGTTAAATAAGGAGGGCAGGAAATGGAATTTAAACCCAATATAGTTGGCTTTGCCTGTCATTGGTGTACTTATGCAGGCGCTGATTTAGCTGGAAGTTTGAGGTTAAAGTACCCTCCAACTATAAAATTGATTCGTGTTCCTTGTTCTGGTCGTATTGAGCCAGAATATATTATTCAGGCTTTAGCTAATGGAGCAGATGGTGTGTTGGTAGGTGGTTGTCATTTTGGTGATTGTCATTATAAAGACGGTAACTACAAAACTGCAAGAAGAATGAAACAAGTAGAAGTAATGATTAAAGAGTTAGGAATTGAACCAGAAAGGTTTCGTTGGGAATGGATTTCTGGTTCAGAAGGTCAAAAGTTTGCAGAAGTAGTTACTGAATTTACAGAAACCATTAAGAAATTAGGTCCTAACCCTCTCAAGGGAGGTAAATAGAGATGGCAGATAAGATAAAAATTGCAGTTCTCTTAGCTGGCGGGTGTGCTGGCTGTGAAATGAGTTTGGTTGATATGGGAGATAAACTTGTAGATGCCTTAGGTCATTTGGAAGTGGCCTTTTGGGCTCCTACAGTTGCTGATGTAAAATATAAAGATTTAGAGGCAATGCCAGATAAATCTATAGATGTTGGCTTTATTGACGGTATGGTTCGATTGAGTGAACAGGAGCATATGACAAAAGTTATGAGGGATAAGTGTAAAGTCCTTATTGCTTATGGTGCTTGTGCTTCTATGGGCAGTATTCCTGGTATGAGTAATATGCACAGTGCAGAGGAACTTTTAAAACAAGGTTATATAGATACCTTTAGTACAGATAATCCAGATGGTGTCTTGCCTCAACCTGAATACTTATTAGATGGTAAATATAATTTAACCTTACCTAAGTTTTTAGATGATGTTAGAGTTTTAGATGAGATAGTAGAAGTTGACTATTATATAGGTGGGTGCCCTCCGCATCCTGATTTTGTAGCAGCAGCTGTTCAAGCTATTATTGAGGGTAATTTACCACCTAAGGGTTCTTGGATTACTTCTGGTAAAGCTGTTTGTGATGTTTGTAAGAGAAATCCAAGAAATAAAGGGGAAGATAGGAAGTTTGTAGATAAAGTTTATCGTACTATTGAAAAGGCTCCAGAAGAAGATAAGTGTTTATTAGAGCAGGGTATTATTTGTTTTGGTCCATTTACTCAAGGCGATTGTGGAGCATCTTGTTTGCAAGTAGGTATTCCTTGTAGAGGATGTGGCGGTCCTATTCCAGGAGTTAATGATTATGGTGCAAGAGCTATGAGTGCCATAGGCTCTATTTTGGGAAGCGAGGAAGCTGTAGAAGAGCTTATGCAAAAATATCCTGTTTTAGCTAAGTTTTACTATAGGTACTCCTATCCTAGTTCCTTAGTAGAAAGAAAGAGAAAGGCTTTAAAATATAAAAAAGGATAGAATCCTTTAAACCCCGTTATGGGCCTAATGGAGAAGGTCCTATGAAAATAAAAGAAGTATTCTCCAAGTTTTTTGGAGGAAGAGAGAAGAAAGAAGAAATAGGGAGGAATGGGAAAGTGAAAAAAATAGAAATAAATCCAATAACCAGGTTAGAAGGCCATGGAAAAATTGCCATTTTCTTAGATGATAGTGGCAATGTTGATGATGCCTTCTTCCAGGTAGTGGAATTTCGTGGTTATGAGAAATTCCTTCAAGGCATGCCTATGGAGGAAGTACCTCGTTCAGTATCTACTATATGCGGTGTTTGTAGAGGGGTTCATTTTACTGCTTCTATGAAAGCAATGGATGGTGTTTTTGGAGTTGAGCCAACTCCTACTGCTAGAAAGTTAAGAGAGCTTTTTTATATGGCTCATTATGTAGAAGACCATGCAGTTATTTTATATGCTCTTGGGTTTCCTGATTTTGTAGTTGGACCAGAGGCTGATCCTGCTAAAAGAAATGTAGTTGGTCTTATCGAGGCTGTTGGAGCTGAAACTGGAAAGCTTGTACTAAATAAAAGAAGACTGGCAGTAAAAATCTTTGAATTGTTAGGTGGTAAGCCTAACCATCCAGTAGCTGCATTACCAGGTGGATGGTCTAAGACTCTTACTGAAGATGAACGTAAAATGGTTGCTGGTTGGATAGATGAGCTTATTGAATTAGGGCAACTGACCTTGCAGATTTTTGAAGATGTGGTCTTAAAAAATGAAGACTACATGAAACTTGTTACTGGAGATATGTATAAAGTTGTAGTTAATTATATGGGTAGTGTTGATGAGCAAGGTCGTATTGCTTACTATGATGGTTTGCAAAAGGTTATTGATACAGAAGGAAATGAGATAGGTACGTTTAGAGGAAAAGAGTATTTGGATTTTATTGCTGAAAGAACATTGCCTTGGTCTTATTTAAAATTCCCTTATCAAAAGAAAGTAGGTGGCTGGGATGGTATTAAAGAAGGACAAGGAACTAATTTATATGCAGTAGGTCCATTGCCAAGATTAAATGTTGCAGGTGGTATGGATACTCCAGAAGCTCAAAAACACTATGAGAAGTTTCATTCTACTTTTGGATCTAGACCTGTACACTTTGTTTTGGCTTATCACTGGGCAAGGGCTATTGAACTTTTGAGTGCTGCTGAAAGAATGAAAGAACTTATTAATGATCCTGATATTACTGGAACAGATAATTGGAATAAACCTGATAGTGTTGTAGGTGAGGGCGTTGGTATAATTGAAGCTCCAAGAGGTACATTGATTCATCATTATGTTACAGATGATAAAGGTGTAGTAACTAATGCTAACCTAATTGTAGCTACTACTCATAATAATGGTCCTATTAATTTAGCTATTAAAAATGCAGCTAAACATTTTATTAAAGATGGTAACGTAAGTGAAGGTATTTTAAATTATGTTGAGATGGCATTTAGACCTTATGATTTATGTCTAGCTTGTGCTACTCATACAGTTACAGGTGTTTTTCCTTTGGAAATGGAAATTTATGATTGTGAAGGTAGATTGCAAAAGAAACTTAGGAACTTCTAGGTTAGAAAGATGTTTAAAATCAAAAGGCCAGGCTTCATAAGCCTGGCCTTTTTTCTTTATAAATATTTTAGGTTATAAGTTTTTACAAATTAAGGAGAAATAAATGAAAGAAGTTGTTGTTATAGGTATTGGTAATCCTTTATTATCAGATGATAGAGCTGGGATTGTAATTGTAGAAGATTTGGAGAGAGAAGGACTTCCAGCCCAATTTGAGATACTTTATACAGTTGGTTTCGAACTTTTAGATAAGATTTTGGGATATAAAAAGGCCATTATTGTAGATGCATGCATGTTAGGACAAAAAATAGGAGATATTTTAGAGGTCAAAGTAGAAGATATTTTTGCTTCTTCTAAATTAGTTAATTCTCATGCCATGCACATAGGAACGAGTTTAAAGTTAGGTTTTGAACTTTATCCTGATTTAATGCCAAAAGAAGTTAAAATTTTTTTAATAGAAGTAGAAAATATTGAAGAGTTTTCTAAAAATTTTACTCCAGAAGTAAAAAAAGCAGTAGAAGAAGTAAAACAAAGAATAAAACAAGAACTGTGTTTATAAAAATTATATAAAAAACAAATCAAACATTTTTTTTAAAAAAGAAAATATCTATATTAAAATTTCCCTTGCCTTTTTTCTGTTTTTTATGCATAAAAAGAAGTATAAAAAATAATACGTAAGGTTTTATTGTATTTAACTTTTATAAAACAATGGAGGTGCCCTATGAAGTATAGTATTGGGCTGGCCAAGGAGGAACCTCTTGAGAGGTTGGAGAAAAGAGGTATATCGCGCCGTGATTTTATGAAATTTTGTACAACAGTTGCGGTGATGATGGGAATGGGGCCTGCTTTTGCTCCAAAAGTTGCTGAAGCTCTTACAAGCAAAGAACGTCCTAGTGTTGTTTGGTTACATAATGCAGAATGCACAGGATGTTCAGAGGCTGTTCTTAGAACAGTTAAACCTTATGTAGACGAATTGATTTTAGACACTATTTCTTTGGATTATCATGAGACTTTAATGGTTGCAGCAGGTGAGCTTGCCGAAGAAGCCTTAAAAAAGGCGATATCTTCGCCAAAAGGATATATTTGTGTAATTGAAGGAGCTATTCCTACTAAAGATGGTGGTATATATGGAAAGGTAAGTGGTAGGACAATGTATGATATTTGTAAAGAAGTAGCGCCAAAAGCCCTTGCTACTATTGCTATAGGTACTTGTGCTGCGTTTGGTGGAGTGCAAGCTGCTGCTCCAAATCCTACTGGCGCAAAAGGGGTAAACGATGCTTTAGGAAAGCATGGGGTTAAAGCTATTAATTTAGGTGGTTGTCCTCCTAATCCTTATAATTTTGTCGGCACAGTAGTGCACTTGCTAACTAAGGGTATGCCTGAATTAGATGATAATAATAGACCTTTGATGTTTTATGGACAAACAGTGCATGATTTATGTCCAAGAAGAAAACATTTTGATAATGGTGAATTTGCACCTTCTTTTGATTCTGAAGAGGCTAAAAAAGGTTGGTGTTTGTATGAGCTTGGTTGCAAAGGTCCTTATACTTACAATAATTGTCCTAAGATAAAATTTAATCAAACCAATTGGCCTGTAGAAGCAGGACATCCTTGTATTGGTTGTAGTGAACCAGATTTTTGGGATGAAATGGCACCATTTTATGAATCTATGTAGGTTTTAAAGGGCCTAAACATAAAGGAGGAAGTTTATGTCTGGTTGTAGAGTAAAGCAGGCTCCTGCTATTCCAGTTACTCCAAAAAGTTCTTTTAGTGGTCCTATTGTGGTGGACCCAGTAACTAGAATAGAAGGACATTTAAGAATAGAGGTAGAGGTTGAAAATGGAAAGGTAAAAAATGCTTGGAGCAAGCCTCAGTTATTTAGGGGATTAGAAATTATTTTAAAAGGTAGAGATCCAAGAGATGCTCAGCATATTACTCAAAGAGCTTGTGGAGTTTGTACTTATGTGCATGCTTTGGCTTCTCTTCGTTGTGTAGAGGATGCAGCAAAAGTAGATATTCCTGCTAATGCTAGGATTATGAGAAATTTAGTAATGGGTGCACAATATATTCATGACCATATTGTGCATTTTTATCATCTTCATGCCTTGGATTGGGTAGATGTAACTTCAGGTTTAAAAGCAGATCCTTATAAAGCTGCAAAGATAGCTGCTAATATTTATCCAAATCCTCCCAAAGCAGAAGATTTAAAGGCTGTTCAAGAAAAATTAAAGGCTTTTGTAGATAGTGGACAACTTGGTATTTTTACTAATGCATTTTTCTTGGGCGGGCATAAGGCTTATTATTTACCTCCAGAAGTAAATTTGATTGCAACAGCTCACTATTTAGAAGCTTTGCACTTACAAGTGAAAGCTGCCAGAGCAATGGCTGTTTTTGGAGCTAAAAACCCACATACTCAATTTACAGTAGTAGGTGGTGTAACTAATTATGAGGCTCTTACTCCAGAACGACTTAAAGAATTTAGAAAATTATTAGCAGAGTGTAAGAAATTTATTGATGAAGTTTATATTCCTGATTTACTTACAGTAGCCTCATATTATAAAGATTGGTCCCAGTATGGTGGATGTACAAACTTTCTTACTTTTGGTGAATTTCCTGAGAAAGCTAATGATATAGCATCAAGATTTTTACCTGCAGGTGTGATTTTTAATAGAGATCTAAGTAGAGTGGAGGACTTTGATCCAAAAGCTATTTATGAACACGTAAAACATAGTTGGTATGAAGGAGATGCTGCTCTTCATCCTTACGATGGAGAAACAAGGCCTCATTATACTAGCTTGGAAGATAAAGAGAAATACTCTTGGATGAAGGCTCCCAGATATAAAGGTGAACCTTGTGAAACAGGTCCCTTGGCTTCTGTGTTGGTCGCATATGTTCGAGGAGTTCCAGAAGTAAAAAAATTAGTAGATTATGTTCTTAATTACTTAGGTGTTGGTCCAAATGCTTTATTTTCTACATTGGGTAGAACAGCAGCTAGGGCTATTGAGACTAAAGTGACTGCAGATAGAATGGTGAATTGGGTAAATGAGTTGGAAGAGAATGTGAAATCTGGAAATACAAAACTTTATCAAGAATATGAAATGCCAGATAAAGCGGAAGGTGTTGGTTTTTCTACTGCTCCTAGAGGAGCGCTTAGCCATTGGATTAGGATTAAAAATAAGAAAATTGAGAATTATCAATTAGTAGTTCCTTCTACTTGGAATTTAGGTCCAAGATGTAAAAATAACAAATTAGGCCCAGTTGAGGAGGCATTATTAAATACTCCAGTGGCAGATCCTAAACGTCCTGTAGAACTTTTACGTACTGTTCATTCTTTTGATCCATGTATTGCTTGTGGTGTACATGTAATTGATGCCAGAAATAATGAAGTGTATAAGTTTAGGATTTTGTAAGATAAATTAAAAAATTAGAAAACAAGAGAGACCTAAAATTTTAGGTCTCTCTTGTTTTTTTAAAGGGATTAAAAAGGGAGAGGGATGAGAGAAAAAATACCTGTTTTAGTGCTAGGAGTAGGAAATATTTTATACACAGATGAGGGCATAGGAGTAAAAGTAATTCAAAAGTTAGAAGAGTTATATGAATTTTCAGAAAATGTAGTGCTTTTGGATGGTGGTACTCTTGGAATGAAGCTAATGGACTATATTTTAAGGAGTGAAAACCTTATTATTGTAGATGCTGTGTTGGGGGATGGTGAGCCTGGAGAGATATATCGATTGGAAGGAGATGGACTTAGAAAAAGCATTTCTTTTAAAAATTCTTTACATCAAACCGATTTGGTAGATACTTTAACCTATTGTGAGCTTATGGGAAATCGTCCTAAGGCAGTAGTTATTGGAGTAGAACCTAAAAATATGGATGATGTTAATATGAAAGTAAGTCCTGAATTAGAACGAGTGATTCCTTTAGTAATAGAAAAGGTATTGGCTGAAATTAAAAGAGTAGGAGGAGACTTTAAAAAAAAGTCTAGTTTTGACTGATACGCTTTAAAAGTTTTCTAGCTTGAACATGCTGTGGCTCTTGTTTTAAACAGAGAGAAATAAATTTTTGTGCTTCTACAATTTTATGAGCACGAAAGTAAATAAAGGCTAAATTATAAGCAATATTTGCTCCTTTTAAAGGAAGTTCTGCATCAAAACTAAGAGCTTTTTCAGCAAACTCTAGAGCTTTATATGGTTTATTAGCTTCTAAATAAGCGAGTGCTATATTATAATGAAGATGACTATCGTTAGGTGCTATAGTAAGGGCTTTTTTATAGTATTTAATTGCGTCTTCCCATTTACCCTTTTTTCTTAAAAGAATACCTAATTCATTAAACATCCATAGATCATTGGGATGAAGAAAATCTTCTTTAGTATCAATTGCTTGTTTCATGTATTGTGTACTTAAATCAGGGGTTTTATCTTTAATTCTCATTGCTATATCCATTAGAGTGCTGGCTAATAGCTCTTTAGAAAGTTTTTTAACCTGCTTAATAGCTTCATCTATATAATTTTTTCCTTCCTCAATTTGATCTAGTTTTATGTAGGTTTCTCCAATATCTATTTTTCTTTTAAAATTTAGTGGCGATAACCTGTCTAGTTTTTTTAAGTAGTTTAATTTTTTTTCTAAATCTCCAATTTCTGCATATAATTCAGCTAATTTTTTCAAAGGTTCTAAATAAAGTTTACTTCTTAAAGATGCTTTTAAATAATATTCTTCGGCTTTTTCAAATTCTTTTTTATGTCTTAAAATATCTCCTTTTAGGATATAAGCAATAGCACTGTCTGGTTTGATTGTGAGAATATCTTTAACAATTTTTTCTGCTTGGACAAAATCTTTTTTTTCTATAAAATATCTACATAAATCAACTTTTTTAGTAATGTTATTTGGTTTTATAGTTGAAGATATTTTTTGTACTAGGGAATTTATTGATATAGGTTTTATAATAAGATTGTCTGCTCCGCTTTCTAATATTTGTGCTACTCTATCTCTGTCTATTTCATTAGATAAGCATATTATCTTTATTTTATTACCAAAATAACTTTTTAAATCACTTATTTTTACTATATTTATTTCTGATTGTGAGAATAGTTCTATAAAAATAATTGGTTTTAGATTTTGATTGATTATATCTTTTATTTTAGAAATTAAATTATTTTCTGAACAAATACAAAAGCAGGTATCTTTTAGAGCAAGAGTTTTAAGCATTGCCAAGAATGTTTTTTCAAAAAGATTGTCTTTTGATACTATAATGAAATATCCATTTTTATTTAAAATAAAATCTATAACTTCTTTATCATATTTGTTAATCATTGTTCTACTTCTAAGATTTTTAAAATAACTTTATATAAATCTTCTAGTTCGTATGGTTTTGAAAGAAAAGCACTTACTTTAAATTTTTGGGGATTTTTAGCAATTTCATGATGGTGATATCCTGAACAGACTATTATTTTAATATTTGAAGAGTATTTAGTTATTTTAGTTAAAATTTCTTTGCCTGGGATACCTGGCAGTCCTAGATCAAGGATTACTATATCTAATTTATTTTGTAATTTATAAAATAATTCAAGTCCTTGCTCTCCATCTTTGGCCCCAATTACTTTAAGTCCTTTATCTTCAAGGAAATCCTTAACACCATCTAAAATAAGTTCTTCATCTTCTATAGTCAATATAGTGGCTGAAAAAGGAGGTTTTGGAAGGTAGGAGTTATTTGTTTTGGGATACGTGGGTGGATTACTTTGTGGGAGATATATTATAAAAGTTGTTCCTTTATTATTAGTGATAAAATTTATTTTGCCTTTATGCATTTTTATTATTTGATAAGTTAAATATAGCCCCAATCCTGTTCCTTTGCCAATATCTTTAGTAGTAAAAAAAGGTTCAAATACTTTGTTTTGGTGTTTAGATGGGATTCCTGGTCCGTTATCACTAATTTTTATTTTGATATAGTTTTGTTTATTAATAGTCTCAGAAGCAATTGTAATATTTATTTCTGCTTGAGTTTTTGTCTTTAAAACATCTTTAGCATTATTTGTTATATTTAAAATAGCCTGTTCTAATAAGCCTTGATTCCCATTAATATACAATTTAGTTTGTTCAATATATGATTTAATTTTAATGTTTTTAGGATAAGAAGATTGAATAATATCTAAAATTTGTTGAATAAATTTATTAAGTTCAAAAATTTCAAATTCTTCTGGTGTTTTATGTGTTGCAGCAAGTAATGATTGAACTAAAGATTTTCCTTTTTTTATTTGTTCATCAATTTTCTCAAATATATTTTTATCAATATTGTTTTGAGAACGTTTTAAAATATTTAAATAACTATATATTGCTTGTAGTAGATTACTAAAATGATGAGCTATTCCAGAAGACAAAGTACCAATAGCTTCCATTTTTTGCATTCTGCGTAGTTGTTCTTCTAGTTGTTTTCTTTTTTCTTCTTGTAAGTAGTTTTCGGTTATATCTAATCCAAAACATATTGCTTGTTTTACTTGTCCTTTTTCATCAAAAATAGGTTGTTTAGTGATAGCTATTAATCTTTTTTGCCCATTTTTATTAGTAAACCATCTTTTTACTTTAATAGTTTTGCCTTTTTCAAAGAGATATTTATTTTCTCGCTTGGTGGCTTCTGTTAGTTCTTGAGAAGATAGTCGTTCAAATGGTATTTTTTGATATATATAAGAATGAATATTAAGACCAAAAAAATCTGCAAGGTTTTTATTGATTATGCCAAAAGTGGTAGGATCATTTAAATACCATATCCACATGGGAAGATTGTTTAAAAGGAATTCTAAATCTTGATTTTTTTCTTTTAATGTTTCTTCAAAAATATTTAATTTATTTAAATAATATATTAATTTTCTAATAACAATATCTAGTTCCTTAAATTTTGTTTCAGATTTTAGTTTGTTTAAATTTTTAACAATAAATTTATTGTCTAAACTGCTATCTAATATTTCACTAAATCTATTTACATGTTTTGATATAGTTTTATAAATAAAGTTATTTATAGAAATTCCAAAGTAAATGTTTAAAGATATTAATATAAGAGATGTTATTAGCAAGATGTATATTAATGGTAAGACTATATTTATAGGTTTTATTAGTCTTATAACTTGATAGTGTCCAAAATTCTCTCCAAATATAAAATATGGAGAACTATTAAAAATAGATATATAAAATATATTTTTATTTTTTTTGAGCTTTTTAAAAAATTTTAAATAATTAATATTTTCTTGAATATCCAAAAGATGTGGTAAGGAAGAAGCAATTACATTCCCATAGTTATCAGTAACTATTAATATTTCTTTTTTTTGCGTCTCCACAAGTTTTTGAATGCTTTTTTGGAACACATCAATATCCATTTCAACTAGGTAAGAGTACTTAGCTCTTGCATTATCCAGAATAGCAAATGCTAGTTTATTAAGATTTATTGAATAATAAAGTCTAGAATAAGCAACTTTTTTGTTAAAATTATCAAATATCAAATTAAGATAGGGTATTTTATGATCTTCTGGATATACATATATTGGACGATATTTTTTATCTAAAATAAAAAGATTGTCTGCAAAGGAGGGAAGAGAAATTTGAGATGTAGTAAGATCGTTTAATGATTTTGATTCAAAAAATACTTCTAACTTTCTTAATTGTTTTAATGTTAGGTTAAAGAATATATTTATTTGTTGATTAATGATTTTATTTTGTTGTTTTGAGATATTTATCCAATATTTTATTTCAGCATATCCTAGTAAGCTAGTTAAAATAATACTTATAATAATAGACGGATATCCTATTTTTTGAATCACAAATTTTTTGGCAAGATGTGTTAATTTATGTTTGTTATTTATCATACTTAATATGTATAAAATGTCCGTTTTTAATTTGGTATATATATGTGGGGGTTTTTATGTCTCCATACTTATTAAAAGTAATTTTATATTGAATACCTGGAAAATTTTTAATTTTTAAAAGTCCTTTTTTTAAATTATTTGGATTTATCTGTAATGCCTTTACTATTAACCTGACAGCGTCATATCCTCTGGCTGCTGAAAATACTGGTGAGAATCCGTATATTTTTTTATAACTTTCTTCAAAAATAATTTCTTTTTGATTTTTTTTAGGAGGAGTTGAAGACGCAAAAAATATATTTTTGTTTTCAAGCAGAGGCTTATTAATTGTTAAAGTTTGAGTCATAGGCCATCCACTGGCTAAGATATATGATATGTGTCTAAATTTAGATTTGAGGAATGCTAGTAAATCTATATCGCTACATATAAATAAAATATTCTTTATTTTAAACTGAGGAGTTATTTTTTCTAAGGACAAATTTATACTATTAGGTTTATCATAGCCAATGGAAAATAGAACATTTCCTCCTAGTTTACTAAAGGCTTGAGTAAAGTTTCTAGCATAATATCTAGAATAATAAATGTTTTTTTTGTCCCATATAATACCTATTTGATTAAGTTTTAAATGATTAAAGGCAAAATTAGCAAGAAGTTGGGCTTCATCTTCTGATACTTTGTCTATTCTAAAAAAATAATCATCTTTATCTTTTAAAGCTGGAGTTGAGGATGTTGGACTAAGTAAAACAGTCTTATATTTGTTTGCTATAGGCACAGCAGCTATACTAACAGAACTTGTAATATGTCCTATTATGGCAACAACACCTTGTTTTATAAGTTCTAAGTCCTTTTGTTTAGCTATAGTTGGTTTTCCTTGATCATCTTTTACTAATAAAATAATTTTCTTTCCAGCTATTCCACCGTTGGCATTAATTTTATCTACAGCTAATCTTGCTCCATTTCTTACTCCCAGTCCTAGTTCAGCTCCTGGGCCTGAAAGTTGGACACATAATCCAATTTTAATAAATTTTTGTTTGATTTTAATTTTAAAAATAAAAGCACAGAATAGGATACAACTAATGACTATTGTAAATATCCAAAAATATTTATAATTGTATTTTTTCATGAGGTTAATAAAAACAAATGGTTAGGTAAGGTTTGTTTTTTATTTAGTAAATTCCTTATTGAAACCTAGCTTAATCTAGCTTAAAGAGAAAGGTCAAATCAAATTTTAGGAGGAAGTATGGCTCTTTTTACTCCACAAGAAGCATTAGATTATCATGCCCTTGGCAGAAAGGGTAAGTTAGAGGTGGTTCCCACTAAACCTTGTATAACTCAAAAACATCTTTCCATGGCTTACACTCCAGGAGTTGCTTTGGCCTGTAAAGAGATAGAAAAGGATATAGAAGCTGTTTATGAATACACTAATAAAGCAAATTTAGTAGCTGTGATTTCTAATGGAACAGCAGTGCTTGGATTAGGCAATATTGGACCAGAAGCTGGAAAACCAGTTATGGAAGGTAAGGGGGTGTTATTTAAAATTTTTGCAGATATTGATGTGTATGATATTAACTTAAGAGTTAACGATCCAGAGAAACTTATTGAGATTGTAAAAAGTATGGAGCCGACTTTTGGTGGTATAAATTTAGAGGATATTAAAGCCCCTGAGTGTTTTTATATTGAAAAAAAATTAATAGAGGAAATGGAAATTCCTGTTTTTCATGATGATCAGCACGGTACTGCTATTATTTCTGGTGCAGGGCTTTTAAATGCTTTAGAAATAGAAGGTAAGAGAATTGAAGATGTAAAAGTTATTGTATCTGGAGCTGGAGCAGCTGCCATTGCTTGTTGTAGATTTTATGTAAGCTTAGGTTTAAAAAAAGAGAATATTTTTATGTTTGATTCTAAAGGATTACTTCATAAGGATAGACCTGACTTAAATGAGTTTAAATTAGAGTTTGCTCAGGATAAAGATTATGGCTCAATGGCTGAAGTTATAAGGGGCGCTGATGTCTTTGTAGGACTTTCTGTAAAGGGTATTTTAAAACCTGAAATGGTTAAGTCTATGGGTAAATCTCCTATTATTTTTGCTATGGCTAATCCTGATCCAGAGATTGAATTTGAAGTAGCCAAGGAAGTAAGGCCAGATTGTATTATGGCTACTGGAAGATCTGATTATCCCAACCAGGTAAACAATGTTTCAGGGTTTCCATTTATTTTTAGGGGTGCATTAGATGTGCATGCCAAAAAAATTAATGAAGAGATGAAAAGGGCTGCTGCTAGGGCTTTGGCTGATTTAGCTAAAGAACCTGTTCCGCAAGATGTATTAGATGCTTATGGGTTAAAAGAACTTGAATTTGGCCCAGATTATATTATTCCTAAACCTCTTGATTTGAGAATTTTAGAGTGGGAAGCTCCAGCTGTAGCTAAAGCTGCAATCGACTCAGGTGTTGCTAGGAAAAATTTAAATATAGATTCATATAGAGAACAGCTAAAAACAAGACTTAAGGCTTCGAGGAAAAGAATGGCAGAGTTTATAGCCTCTTATAATCTTGGATTTTAATTTTTTGTTAATGGATTAGGAGAATTTATGCATGAACTATCTGTGGCTGAATCTCTTTTAAAGATAATTAAAGAAGAGATGGCCAAACATAATGTAAATAAGTTAATAAGGGTGAAGATAAAATATGGTCAGATATCTGCTATAGTGCCTGAGGCTTTACAAACAGCTTTTCAGGTATTGACAGCAGATACTCCCTTGGAAGGGGCAGAGATAATTACTGAAGAAGTTCCTTTGAAAGCAAGGTGTAGAGTATGTAAGCGAGAATTTACACCTGATCCAGATGAATTTGTAGTAATCTATTGTCCTTATTGTAAAGCAGAGTTTGGTCATGAAATTATCTCTGGGAAAGAGTTGATTATAGAAGAGATTGAAGCAGAATAAATAAGGAGTAAGGGTATGCAAATTCAGGTTGTAAGAAATATTTTAGAGGCAAATGAACGCATTGCTCAAGAGTTAAAAAAAATGTTTTTAGAGCGAAAGATTTTGGTCTTAAATTTAATGAGCTCTCCTGGTGCTGGGAAAACAACTACTTTAGAAAGAACTTTAGCTGATTTAAAAAATGAGTTTAAAATGGCTGTAATTGAAGGAGATGTGCAAACTAATAACGATGCTAAACGCGTTGCAGCAACAGGAGCTCAGGCTATTCAAATTAATACAGATGGAGGATGTCATTTAGATAGCAGTATGGTATTAGAAGCAGTGAATAAAATAGACTTGAATGGCGTTGATATTTTATTTGTGGAAAATGTTGGTAATTTAGTTTGTCCTGCAGAGTTTACAGTAGGAGAAGATTATAAAGTAACTATTTTGAGCGTTACTGAGGGAGATGACAAACCAGAAAAATATCCCCTTATTTTTGCAGAATCAAAGGTAATGATTTTAAATAAGATAGATTTATTGCCTTATGTTGATTTTAGTGTAGAAAAAGCATCTAATTTTGCTAAAAGTTTGAATCCAGATATAGATATTTTTCCTGTTTCTGCACGAACAGGAGAAGGTTTGAATGCGTGGTATGATTGGTTGAGACAAGAAGTAAAAAAGAAAAAGGAGAATTAAGATGAAAGAGCAAGGACCTCAAATTTTGGAACAGATAGAAGCAGAAGTTGATGAAACAGTTCATCCACTTTTGGAAAAGATTTTAAACAATATTAAGCCCATTGCTTATACATTGGGAGCTATTGTTTTGGCAGTGGGTATTTATTCAGGAGTTAAGTATTATCAAACCCAAACTTTGCAAAAAGCAAAAAATGAATTGGGTGTAATTTTGGTTAGTTCTAAAAATAAGGCCCAGGATTTAGAGAATTTTTTAAATAAAGCTCCAGATAGATTGAAGCCTGCTGTTTATATAGAATTGGCAAAAATTTATGTTGCTCAAAAACAAGAACAAAAGGCTTTAAATGTATTTAAAAAGTTAGAAAATATGGATGTGGATATTTATCCTATTTGCATTTTAACTGAAGTTAATTTGTTGATAGATAAAGATAAGTATAAGACTGCTTATCAGCTTTTAAAATCTGCAGAAGACAAAATACCATCAGATTATAAAAAAGAAGTTTTATATAAAAAAGCCTTTTTGGCTGAAAAAACTAGGGATCTAAAAAATGCTTATGCGTTTTATCAAGAATTAAAAACTTTATCTCAAGGCGAGGATACTACTTATCTTGATTATAAATTAAAAAAAATAGAAGAAGAAATGCAGGGGTAAGATATGGATATACTTGTTAAAGGAAAAAGTGGAGATCAACATTTACTTCTTGGTAATCAAGCCATTGTAAGGGGAGCAATTGAGGCAGGAGTTGGGTTTGTTTCTTGTTATCCAGGAACCCCATCTTCAGAGGTCCCTGATACTTTTTATCGTTTGAAAAATGAGGGAAGCTATTATTTTGAATATTCTACTAATGAAAAAGTGGCTATGGAAGTAGCTGGAGGAGCTACCTTAGCAGGTGTGCCAAGTATGGTTACTATGAAACATGTAGGAGTAAATGTAGCAGCTGATCCTTTAATGACTTTGGCTTATATTGGAACACCTGGTGGAATGGTGATTTTAAGTGCAGATGATCCTTTTTGTCATTCTAGTCAAAATGAACAGGATAATCGTTATTATGCTAGATTAGGCGGATTTCCTTGTTTTGAACCAGCTTCTGCTCAAGAATGTAAAGATATGACCAAAGAAGCTTTTAGGTTATCAAAAAAATATGAGCAGCCGTTTGTGTTAAGGACTACAACTAGAGTGAATCATTTAAGAGGAAAGGTGGTATTTGAGGAAGTACAACCTGCGATAACAAAGGCTGAATTTCAAAAAGTGTCTTTTAGATTTGTTCCTATTCCTGTAGTGGCTAGAGAACGACATAAAGTTTTATTATCTAAATTGGAAGAAATAAAAGAAGAAGTGAACAAATCTTCTTTTAATAAAATTTGGGGAACAGGAAAGTTAGGTATAGTTGTTTCAGGAATAAGTAGAGCCTATTTACATGATGTTTTAAAAGATTTTCCTCAATTAAATAAAATAAAGGTATTAGAGCTTGGATTTACTTATCCTATAAGTGAAAAGTTAATTCTGAATTTTTTAGATGGAGTGGAAAAAGTTTTAATTTTAGAGGAATTAGAACCTATTTTAGAAACAGAAGTTAGAGCATTGGTTCAGAAGCAAAAAGTTTCCATAGAAATTATGGGCAAAAATATTGGTTTGCCACGATTTGGAGAGTATTCTACCACCTTAATTGCTAAGGCCCTCTCAAAATTTATGGGAGAAAGTATTACTGAAGTTAAATTATGTGAGGAAGAGAAAAATCTTGCTAATAGACCACCTAATTTGTGTGCAGGATGTCCTCATCGCTCTACTTATTATGCAGTTCGTAAGGTTTTTGGAGATGATGCTTATTATTCTTCAGATATAGGTTGTTATACTTTGGGAATTTTACCGCCTTTAAAAATGGCAGATTTCCTTTTATGTATGGGATCTTCTATTTCTGCGGGTAGTGGCATGGCCAAAGTTGTGGATAAACCAGTGGTGGCTTTTATTGGAGACTCTACGTTTTTCCATTCAGGCCTTACAGGGTTAGTAAATGCGGTATATAATAGGCATAATATTCTATTAGTTATTTTAGACAATAAAACTACAGCTATGACAGGACATCAACCGCATCCTGGAGTGAGTGCTGAAAAAATGTCCCAAGATGTAACGCCTATAGAAATAGAGCCAATTGTAAGGGCTATAGGAGTATCTCAAGTAAAAAAAGTAAGAGCTTTAAATCAAAAGGCATTAATAAAAGCTTTAGAAGAACTTAAAAATCTTGATGGAGTGAGGGTACTTATTTCTGAAGAGCCGTGTCCTCTTTTTGCTCGCAAAGTGATGGGTATAAAAAAGGATAAAAAAGCCTATATTACAGAAAACTGTGATAATTGTCTAAAGTGTGTTCAAGAATTAGCTTGTCCTGCTTTTTTTATTGAGGAAGGTAAAGTAAAAATAGATGAAGCTCTTTGCTCTGGTTGCATGGTGTGTTTGCAAATTTGTGAACATATAAAAGCAAAGTAAAAAATAAATACGTAAATTAACTTGTTATTTTAAAAATACAATTATTGTATTAAACTGAATTTAGGTAGGTTTGAAAGGAGTTAATATGTCTTTGGTAAGAATTTTTTTTGCAGGAGTAGGTGGACAAGGAACTTTAACAGTTACTAATTTGTTTGCTACTTTGGCCTTAGATAAGGGAATTCCTGTTACTGCTGGAGAAATTCATGGAATGGCTCAACGAGGAGGAGTTGTTCATACTTTTGTGTTATTGGGAGGATATTTGAGCCCTAAAATAAATTTAGGTGAGGCAGATGTGCTTTTAGGTTTTGAACCATTAGAGACTCTTAGAGCTTTACCTTTTTTAAAGTTAAAAAAAGGTTTAGTTGTTTCTAGTGAGAATCCTTTGTTTCCCATAGGAGTTTCTTTAGGGCAAGATACTTATCCTTCTTTGCAAGATATAAAGAAGAAGTGTGAAGATTGTGCTGAAAAAAGTTATTTTTTACCCGTATTAGAAGAAGCTGAAAAACTTGGAGTGCCACAGGTTGCTAATACTATTTTGCTGGCAGCATTTTTGGCTTTAAATAAAATAGAAATCACAGTAAATGACTTGGAAAAGGGTATAAAGAAATATTTAAAACCAAAGATTGTGGAGGTAAACCTACAAGCTATTGAAGTGGCAAAAAAATTAATCCCATGCACTATTTAGATATTTTAAAAGAAGCAGTTTTAGAACTTTCTTTTTCAAAGCCTTTAAGGGAGGGGCTTACCCATCTTTTAGAACATGTAGCTAAAAAGATGGGATATCGCCATATGTCTTTGGCTATTTTTGATCCCATTTCCCAAATGATAGAATTTACCATTTATTCTGGTTATGCCAAAGTTCCTCAAAAGACATATGCTCCTGGAGAGGGTATAATTGGACAGGTGGTCAAAGAAAAAAAGCCAATTATTGTCCCTGTAATGGGAGATGAGCCTCGGTTTTTGAATTTGGCTTTTAATAGAGATATTCAAGATTTAAAAAGGCTTTCCTTTATTGCTGTTCCTGTGTTGTTAAAAAATAATGATGGCTTAGCTGAGATTTTTGGTGTTTTAACAGCAGATATACCCAGGCGTTCTCTTGAAATTCTTAAAGAACAAAGTGAGTTTTTAGAATTATTAGCTATTATTATCGCACGGCATACCTCTTATCTCCAGGATGAGCTTACTAAGAAACATTTCTTACCTGAATTTGGTAAGGGTGATGAGAGTGAAGTTCAAAAAGAGAAAATAGTATTTTCTTCAAAAGCAATGTCTAAAATTATGACCCAAATTTCCCAGGTAGCTCCTTCTAAGGCTACTGTTTTACTTAGAGGAGAATCTGGGACAGGTAAAGAGTTGATAGCAGAGGCTATTCACAAACTTAGTAAAGTAAAGGATGGGCCTCTTATTAAGCTAAATTGCGCTGCTTTGCCAGCAGATTTAATAGAGTCTGAGTTATTTGGACATGAAAAAGGAGCTTTTACAGGAGCTATTCATACTAAAAAGGGAAAATTTGAATTGGCTCATAAAGGAACTTTGTTTTTAGATGAAATTGCAGAATTAAGTCTAGAGGCTCAGGCTAAATTACTTAGAGCAATTCAAGAAGGGGAGATTCAGCGTGTTGGAGGAGAAAAAGTTATTCAAGTAGATGTTAGGATAGTGTGTGCTACTCATCAACCTTTGGAAAAATTAATTCAAGAGAAAAAATTTAGAGAGGATCTTTACTTTAGAATAAATGTATTTCCTGTGTATATTCCTGCTTTACGAGAAAGAAGAGATGATATTTTACCTTTAGCAGAGCATTTTTTAGAGTATTATGCTAATGAGTATAATAAAAAGATAAAAAGAATTTCTACTCCTGCTATTGATCTTTTAGTTCAATACCATTGGCCAGGAAATGTAAGAGAATTAAAAAATTGTATGGAAAGAGCAGTTCTTATTTGTAATGAAGAAGTTATTAGAACTTATCATCTTCCGCCAACTCTTCAAACAGCAGAAAGTTCAGCAACAGATATTCAACTTCCTTTTGCAGAAGCGGTGGCTAAATTTGAGCAAGAGATTTTAATAGAAGCATTAAAAAAAGCAAAAGGAAATATGTTGCAGGTAGCAAGAGAACTTAAAGCAAGCTATAGAGTTATAAATTATAAAATTAAAAAATATAATATTAACCCTAAAAAATTTGTTCGTTAAATGATGTCCAGTTATTTTAAAAATATTTTATTAGTTTTAAAATATGGTGATGAAAAAGCATTAGAGTTGAGCCAACAAATAAAATCTTTTTTAAATATTAGAGGAATAAAAGTAGAAATTTTTTTTAATCGTTTAGAAGGGAAAACCATTGAAGTTAATTCAAAGAATATAGATTTAGTAATCGTGGTAGGAGGAGATGGGACTTTACTGAGTGTAGCGCGAAAGATGATTCTGCCAGAGGTTCCTTTTTTAGGATTTAACTTTGGTCGTGTGGGATTTATGGCAGAATTAGAGGCAGATAGCTGGCAAGAAAGTTTAGAAAATATTTTGCAAGGTAATTTTAGACTTAGTAATCGATTGGAGTTAAACTATGATATTCCTAGCTTAGAAGAAAAGGGTGTGGCAGTAAATGATATTGTTTTGCATCGTACTGGATTAGCAAGGCTTTTAGAATTTGAAATAACAATTAATAAAGAGGAAAAGTTTACAGTTCGAGCTGATGGAGTAATTGCTGCAACACCTACAGGATCTAGTGCTTATAATTTTTCAGCTGGCGGACCTTTATTATTTCCTGAGTTAAAAGCATTTGTTTTAACTTTTATTTGTCCTTTTTTATGTCCTTTACCTAGTTTTGTATTACCAAAGTCAACTAAACTTCAAATCGTTTTAACTTCTTTTCAATCTGAAGCCATGCTAACTATAGATGGACAAAAAGGTATTTTATTACCACCTCAAGTTAAATTGAATATAAGTGTATGTAAGAAGAGTTTTATTTTAATTCAAAAAAAAGAATCTGGATTTGTAACTCGTTTAAAAAATAAAGGAATATTACAATGTTAAAATTTCCTTCTAATATTCATTCGGTAAGGGATCTTTATTATGGTAAGGATCCTATTTTAGATGCTTGGATATTAAACTTTATGACTGAAAATGATTTAGAACCTTTGGCAAATCCAGAAGATAATGCATCACCAGAGCAGATTAAATTTATGGTTGATTTGGAAGAAGATCAGGTATTTGCTCCTTGTACTGATTGGCTTTTATTAAATCTTTTAAAAGGCGAGCTTAGTAAAGACTTAAAAAAAGAATATCTTTATACCTGGAAACGATTGGTTTTACTTTTAAATGCTATGCCTTTAGATGATTATGTGCGTAAAAAATTGGTTAACTTATGGAGGTATAAATTTCAACAAGCCTATAAAAATATGATTTTAATTCCTACTAGACTTGCTAAACGTTTAATTACTATTTTGCTTTCTCAATGTGTGGTTCATGATCCATATGAGGTTAGGAAACAATGGTTTAACCAACAAGCGTTTGATTTTGTTAATTCTGAGCAATTTAGAAAAATAGTAGATATTTGCCCTGCCGAAAAAATGACTTGTCAGAGTTTAGGAGATTTGCGTTGGGAATTAGATATGTTTGAGCTTTCTAGGTTGTTTTATTTATCTCAAATGGACTCTATTTGGACAAAAGGGGAGTTTAACAAGAAATATGATTTTGAGTTAAAAGAATATGCCTTGGAATTTAAGAAATTTCGATTTGCTTTGGAAAAAATGATGGGTGAAGACAGGTCTCGGTCTTTAAAGATTCTCTATTTACCTGATAGTGCAGGAGGGCTTATTATAGATTTATTAATTGTAAATGTTTTGTTAAGATTAGGATGTAAAGTTATTTTATCTTTTAAAAAAGGATTTTATTTTGATTATCCTACTTTTTGGGATATGGATAATGATTTGGTTTTGCAAAAAGTTTTGAAAAAAGCTTATTTTATCTCAAATAATAAAATTTCTAAAAAAGATCTTCTTTATAAATTAAAAGAGCATGATCTTGTTGTTATTTCAGATGGAACGAGAGAGAGACTTAACTTATGCAGAAGTAGTGTTACTTTTGCAAGGTCTTGGAAAGAATGTGATTTTATTATTGCGAAGGGATATGGTAATTATCGTCGTCTAATATTAACTTCTCATTTATTTACTAGAGACATAGTTGTCTGCTACAGAGATAAAAATGGAAAAGTATGTTTTGAGTATAAAGAAAAAAGTCCAAAAGTGCGTAAAATTACAGAAAATGAGATTATTGCTAAAGCAGAAGAAATTAAAGAAGAAATGAGAAAAGCTCACGCAAGTGGCCAGAAAGTTATGTTTTATAGTGCTATTGTAGGAAGTATCCCAGGACAGACTCAAACAGCAATAAAAGTTTTAAATACTTTTGTAAATTATTTGAGAAGTAAACTAGAAGGAACATTTATTATTAATCCTGCTGAACACTTTGAGCCTGGAATGGATGGAGATGATTTAATGTATATGTGGGAGATGGTACAAAGAAGTGGTCTAATAGATATTTGGCGCTTTCAAACAGTAGAAGATATAGAAAAGAGTTTTGAGTTAATGGGACAAAAAGTACCTCCTGTATGGGCAGGAAAGGATGCAACATTTTCCACTGGCTGTACTAAAGAAATGCAAATTGCTTTAGAAGAACAAAAAAAATATCCTGAGATGCAAATTATTGGACCTTCTCCTGATAAATTTTTTAGACGTAAAGAGTATGGTGTTGGTAAATATTTTGATGCTAGTTTGATTAAATTAGTTAATGGTTAAAATGAAAAAAAAATTATTTTTTTTAATTTGTTGTGTAAGTATTTTTGCTTGTACTTTTAAATCTCCACCTCCAGAGATAAATTTATCTTTATATCAAAAAAAAATTTTATTTAAAAAAGTATCACGCCAATTTATTGCTTCCAGAGATCAGCTTATAAATGCCTTGAATTATCAAATTGACTTTTTAATTAAACAAAATCCTAATAAAATTGTATTAAATAGAGGGACTTTGACTTGTACTTATGGTGATTTATTATATACAGCATTGAGTTTAATGGATAATATAGATTTATTGTGGGAGAATATAACAGAATTTTCTCGTCTTTTTAATGTTTATGTATTGTCTACAGATACTCTTTTAACAGGATATTATGAACCTTGGTTAGAGGCAAATTATGTTAAAACAGAAGAGTATAAATATCCTATTTATGGTTTGCCTGATGATTTAAAAGTAGTAGACTTGGGAAAATTTCATCCACGATTTAAGGGGCAAAGATTATATTATAGAATTTTAGGAGATAAAATAGAGCCTTATTTTTCTCGTGAAGAAATAGATAATGGTGCTCTTGAGGGAAGAGGGTTAGAAATTGCTTGGGTAAAAGATAAAGTGAAACTATTTTTTTTACATATTCAAGGCTCAGGAAGGCTTATATTTCCCGATGGAACAGTGAAACATGTTTTATTTGCTGGAAAGAATGGTAGACAGTATGTTTCTTTAGGAAGAGTGTTGGTAAAAAAAGGATTGCTTAAAGCAGAGAAAGTAAATCTTAAAACAATTTTTCATACCTTAGAAATGCATCCAGAGTTAGTAGATGATTTAATGTGGGCCAATCCTAGTTATGTGTTTTTTAAATTAGCAGATAAGGGGCCATTTGGGTGTATATCGCAGCCGTTGACACCGTGGGTAAGTGTAGCTAGTGATAATTCGTTTTTGCCCTGGGGAAGTATTGTTATAGGAGAGGGAGAATTGCCTTTGCAAACTGATGTTTCGCAAAAATTTGCTTCTATCTTTTTAGCTCAAGATACAGGAGGAGCTATTGTAAAGGATCATTTAGATCTTTTTTGTGGTTCAGGAGACAAGGCAGAATTTATAGCAGGTCACTTAAAAGATAGAATAAAGTTATATTTGATATTGAGGAAAAATGAATAAAGAAAAATTTAAAAATTTAGTTGATAAATGTATTAGTTTTCAAATTGAAAGTGTAGTTGAATGGCACTTAAAAGAAGAGGACATCAATATATTTGAAATAAGAGATAATCTTAGTTTAGAGAATATTGTGAAAAGAGAACATTTGTGTAATTTTAAATTATGGCATGTTGAAGATAGGGCAAGACGTATTGACGTTGATGATAGTGTTATTGCTCAATGTAAAAGAGATATTGATAAATTAAATCAATGTAGGAATGATTGGATTGAAAAGATCGATTTGTGGATAATGCATAATATACTACCATTTTTACCTTCAGTAAAATATAAAGTTTATAATACAGAAACAATAGGTTCAGTATTAGATAGATTATCTATTTTAAGTTTAAAAATTTATCATATGAATGAACAGTTGTTTAGAACAGATGTTGATGATAAACATGTTATTAATTGTAAAAAAAAGTTAAACATTTTAAAAGAGCAACATAAAGATCTAAAAAATTCTTTATTTTATTTAATTGATGAATATTTTTTAGGTAAAAAAGTTCCAAAAGTTTATTTTCAATTTAAAATGTATAACGATCCAAGTTTAAATCCTGAATTATATAATAAAAAGTAATAAAAATACATTTATAGTAAGTTGATAATTAGGGAGGCAAGGATGGAATTTGAAAGTGTGATTGGGTTAGAAGTCCATGCGCAGCTTAAAACTAAAAGTAAAATTTTTTGTAGTTGCTCTACAGCTTTTGGTGATGAGCCAAATGTTAATACTTGTCCTGTATGTACAGGAATGCCAGGAGTTTTACCAATTTTAAATAAAAAGGTTGTAGAATTTGCTATAAAAATGGGATTAGCTGTAAATTGTACAATAAATACTTATTCTATATTTGCTAGAAAAAATTATTTTTATCCTGATTTGCCTAAAGGTTATCAAATATCTCAATATGAATTGCCTATAGCTGAACATGGGTATCTTGTTATTCAAACTAATAAGGGTGATAAAAAGATTGGGATCACTCGTATTCATATGGAGGAAGATGCTGGTAAATCGATTCATTCTAGCTCAGAAAGTTTTATAGATTTAAATAGAACAGGTGTTCCTTTGTTGGAAATAGTTTCAGAACCAGATTTAAGAAGTCCTGAAGAGGCGGTTTCTTATTTAAAAGCTTTGCGTTCTATTTTGGTCTATTTAGATATTTGTGATGGTAACATGGAAGAAGGAAGCTTTCGGTGCGATGCTAATGTATCTATTAGGCCTAAAGGAGAAAATACATTTGGTATTAGAACAGAGATAAAGAATATTAATTCTTTTCGACATGTTCAGAAAGCTTTAGAATATGAGATTGAGAGACAAATAGACTTGGTTTTAGATGGAGAAGAAGTTGTTCAAGAAACTAGACTTTACGATCCTCAAAAAAATATTACTAAACCCATGAGGAGTAAAGAAGAGGCACATGATTATCGTTATTTTCCTGATCCTGACTTAGTACCATTAGTGTTAGATGAAAATTGGATTAATGAGATTAAAAAGAGCCTGCCAGAGCTTCCAGAGAGTAAATTTAAACGCTTTAAGGAAAATTATGGATTAGGCCAAGATGAGGCCCTTACTTTGACAGCAGAGAAAGATTTGGCTGATTTTTTTGAAAAAACTGTAGAATTAGGAGCAAATCCTAAAAAAGTAAGTAATTGGATATTATCTGAGCTTTTAAGAGTATTGCATGAGCATAAGTTAGGTTTAAAAGAGTCAAAGTTTACACCTTTTCAATTATATAATTTACTTGAGTTAATTAATAAGGGACTTATTAGTGGAAAAATAGGTAAAAATATTTTTGAGCATTTGGTATTATCAGGTGATGATCCTGAAAAGTATGTAAAAGAAAAAGGTTTAATTCAAATATCTGATAGCTCAGAATTAGAAGCTATTATTGAAAAAATATTAGATAACTTTCCTAAAGAAGTGGAAAGATATAAAAATGGAGAAAAAAAGCTTCAAGGATTTTTTGTAGGTCAAGTTATGAAAGCAACAAAAGGCAAGGCTAATCCACAACTAGTTAATTCTATTTTACAAAAAAAGTTAGTCTAGCCGAGATAAAAGAGGGAGAAAATGAATCATATTCAATTTGATAAGGTGAATGGAATATTAAAATTATTAGATCAGCGCTTTTTACCTGAAAAAGAAGATTGGTTTATATGCAAAACTTTAACAGATGTGATTTATGCTCTTAAAGAAATGGTTATTCGGGGGGCACCTGCAATTGGAATTACTGCAGCTTATGGATGTTGTATTTTAATTAAAGAAATAAGCAAATATGATGATTGGCAAGGTAAGTTATATAGGGGATTAGAAAATCTTGCAGCATCAAGACCAACAGCTGTAAATTTAAGTTGGGCAGTGAATATGATGCGTCATAAATTAGAAGACCTACAAATAAAAGATCCCCAATTAATATATGATTTTTGGACAAAAGAAGCTACTTCTTTGCATGAATTTGACATAGAAATAAATCAAAAAATGGGCAAATTAGGAGCTGATTTATTAGAGGATGGAGATGTTGTTATGACTCATTGTAATGCTGGGGCACTTGCTACAGGTGGATATGGAACCGCTCTTGGAGTTATAAGGGCAGCTGTAGAGCAAGGAAAACAAATAAAGGTTATTGCTAATGAAACCAGACCCTTTTTACAAGGGGCAAGGCTTACTGCTTATGAATTAGCAAAAGATGGGATAGAGGTTAAAGTTGCTTGCGATAATGCGTGTGCTTTTTTAATGAAAAATAAAATGATAAATAAAGTCATTGTGGGAGCTGATCGTATAGCAGTGAATGGAGATGTTGCCAATAAGATTGGCACTTATGGCGTAGCTTTATTAGCAAAAGAACATAATATACCTTTTTATGTAGCTGCACCTCTTTATACTATAGATCCTAATACAGCTAAAGGAGATGATATAAATATAGAACAAAGGCCTAAAAAAGAAGTTGCTTTTATTAATGATAAAAAAATTATACCTGATAATGTAGATGTTTTAAACTTTGCTTTTGATATTACACCAGCACATTTAGTTTCTGCAATTATAACAGAAAAAGATATTTTTAGGTTTCCTTATGATTTTAAGGGGTTATAGATTCTCAGTTAGTAAAGTTGCTTTTCCTTGTTTTTTTGCTTTATAAAGAAGATTATCTGCTTTTTTTATAATATCATTAACTGTTTTTATTTTAGGATTTAAAGTAAGACCCCCGCCACTAAAACTAAGAGTGACTGGATGTTGATTGATATATTTTATATTTTTTAGTTGATTTAAAATACGTCTTCCAATTTGAAGACTTTGGTTTAAATCAGTATTAAATAGAAGAATACAAAATTCATCTCCTCCATATCTAAAAACAATATCTTTATCGCGCAATACAGTATTCATGGTAATAGCTATTTGTTTTAAAACAATATCTCCAAAGTCATGTCCATAATTGTCGTTTATGATTTTAAAATTATCTAAATCGATAAATAGAATAGATATAGGTATTTTTTCTCTTTGATAAAGATTTATTGCCTCTTTTAGACGTATTTCCATATATCTTCTATTATATAATTTTGTTAAATAGTCTATAAAACTAGCAAGCTTTAATTTATCTTTTTCTTCTTTTAATTCTTTCAATGCTATGAAATTTAACCTAGAAAATTGTTCTAAAGAATATCCAGCATATACAGATGCTATAAAAGATCCAAGAAGGAAGCTAGTGTCTATTAAAAATAAGACATGATTTGTATTGAATTTTCCAATAGCATATATAGTATAAATTGTCCATATTACTATAGATGATATATTAACAAATTTGAACAATAGATGAGAAAATGTATAAGAATAGAAAAATACCAAAATTATTCCTGCAAAATGGAGATGAGCATAATTTGAATGCGATATATACATTATAAAAATAATACTTGCTGCTGTTGAAATTATAATTATAACTAAAAAAATATAAATATATTGATGAAATTTTTTAAAAAAGGTTGATATAAAAATTGGAAAGAATATTATAGAAATAACTATTATTCTAGTTAGTCTAGCAGTGTATGCTACATCTGGCGTAATAATTTGGTCTAAAAGAGTAAAGGAAATGTATATAAGTGCTCCTATCAGGATAGAAAATCGCATATAATTTAAATAATTTTTTATTTGTTCTTGTTTAAATGCTTGTTCTAAGGTTGGATCTGGAAATTCAAGAGATATTGATTTAATTATCTTTTTTAGCATAGTATCTTTTAACAATAAAATAGATGCCTTGCAATACTATATTTTAGTTTGTCTAGGTTAGAGTTGAGAGGATTGGTAGATTTTTTCTTTTTTGTCAATGGTAAAATTAAAATTCTTAGGAAAATATTTTTCTTTAAATTACATTTTTAATATATAAACTTAATTGTTAATATTTGTGTTTTTATTTAACAGTTTGGAAAAATAGGGAGATTATTTGGATAAAAGGAAAACTCTTTACCTTTAACTCAAGGTTGTTTATCCTGTAAGGAATGTATTTTGTTGCAATTAGGTAAAAAAAGATGATAATTTTATGTTATGAGTAGAAAAAAATATAAGGAGAATAATATGTTAGAAGAGAAAATTATTTCAGAAGCCATTATTTCCCGTTATTTTGAGGACTTTAAAAGTAGTCTTTCTTTAGATGTAGCTATAGTTGGAGGCGGACCTTCTGGAATGACTGCAGGATATTATTTGGCTAAAGAGGGATTTAAAGTGGCCTTATTTGAGCGAAAGCTTTCTATTGGTGGAGGAATGTGGGGAGGTGGAATGACCTTTAATTATATAGTTGTTCAGGAGCAAGGTAGAGAAATTTTAGAAGATCTTGGTATTCCTACTAAAGAGTATAAAACGGGTTATTTTACTGTAGATGCTGTTTTGGCTACTACCACTTTAGCTTCAAAGGCATGTCTTGCTGGAGTAAAAGTATTTAATTGTATGAGTGTAGAAGATGTGGTTATTCGAGAAGAGAATGGTAAGAAAAGAGTTTCTGGCTTGGTAGTAAACTATAGTCCTGTAGAAATGGCTGGCTTACATGTAGATCCTTTAGTTTTAGAAACAAAGTTTGTAATTGAAGCTACAGGACACGATACAGAAGTTTTAAAGACATTGGTTAGAAAGAATGATATAAAGCTTTTTACTCCTTCAGGAGAAATAGAAGGAGAGAAATCTATGTGGGCAGAGGTGGCTGAAGAAAATACATTAAAAAATACTCAAGAGGCATTTCCTGGCATATATGTATGTGGGATGGCTGCTAATGCTTGTTTTGGTTCTTATAGAATGGGGCCAATCTTTGGCGGGATGTTGCTCTCTGGCGTTAAGGTTGCTAAAGAGATTGCAGAGCGTATTAAAAAGGGAGATTAATTTTTTTATTGTATTTTTAAATTTTGTAGAAATTGGCTAATATTGTAAAAGTAGTTTTGCATTATGGAAATATTTATACATTAGAAGAAGAAAAAGATGATACCTTTAGTAGTAATTTTAGGTCGACCTAACGTTGGTAAGTCGACATTATTTAATCGTTTACTTAAAAAAAAGAAATCCTTAACTCATAATTTGCCAGGTGTTACTCGTGATAATATTTACGGAGAGGTAATACATGAAAAAGTAAAATTTGCTTTAGTTGACACAGGAGGATTAGTTTTAGAGGGTGAGGATGAATTTGAAAAAGAGATTTTAGTTCAGGCTGAAGAAGCCTTAAGTGATGCAGATTTAGTGTTATTTGTGGTGGATGGAAAAGATGGTCTTACTCCTCAGGATAAAGAAGTAGCGAGGTTACTCCGACAAGCTAATAAAAATACTTTACTTGTGGTGAATAAAGTAGATGGATTTGAGCAAGAAGATCTCTTAATTTCAGATTTTTATGGTTTAGGGTTTCCAATGGTCGCTGTATCCGCAGCTCATGGTTATAATGTGCGATTTTTATTGGATCAGGTTGTAGAAAATTTACCTTTTGTGCAAAGTAAAGATAACATTCAGATGGAGGAACAAGGACTAAAACTTTGTGTCTTAGGAAGGCCAAATGTAGGGAAATCTTCTTTAGTTAATGAGTTATTTGGAAGAAAAAAACAAATAGTTAGTTCTGTCCCTGGCACAACTAGAGATTGTGTGGATCTTGTAATTGAAAAGAATGGTAGGCACTATATTTTAATTGATACTCCAGGAGTTAGGCGTAAAAGTAATATTGAAGGAAGTTTAGAACGATTTAGTGTTCTGAGGGCGTTAAAAACCAGTAAAAGATCAGATATTGTTTTTTTGATGGTAGATGCTTTAGAAGGTATATGCCATCAGGACAAAAAACTTATTTCTTTTTTGCAGAGAGAACATATTCCGTTTATTGTTTTGGTTAATAAAATTGATTTATTAAAAGAAAATGAGTTAAAAAGAATAAAAGAAGAAATAGCTTATGAGCTGAGATTTTGTAGTTATGTTCCTGTAGTTTTTACCTCTACTGTAACCAGAGCAGGGATGGGTAGCCTTGTTCCTTTAGCAGAGAAGGTTTGGGAAAAATCAGGAATTAGGATTTCTACCTCTGAGTTAAATAGGTTGTTAAGAGAGGTACAACACAAACATCAACCTCCTATAGTTAGAGGTAAAAGGCTTAAATTTTATTATGTTACTCAGACCGATGTTTATCCACCAGAGTTTGTGTTTTTTGTGAATAATCCTAGTTTGATAAAAGCTTCCTATAAAAGGTTTTTGGAAAATAAAATAAGGAATCTTTTTAACCTGGAAATGGTTCCCTTAAAAATATATTTTAGGGGAAGGAGTTAAAGAAAAGATATAAAATTTAATGGGTGGAGGCGTTATGTTAAAAACAGAAAAAATTTGGTTTGATGGTGAATTAGTACCATGGGAAGAGGCTAATGTTCATGTACTTACTCATACTTTACATTATGGTGTGGGGGTATTTGAGGGAATTAGATGCTATAAATGTATAGAAGGTGGATCTGCTGTTTTTAGATTAAAAGAACATGTTCAAAGGCTTTTTCATTCTGCCAAAGCTGTAGAAATGGAGATTCCATTTTCTGTAGAAGAAGTGGCAGAAGCTATTGTAGAGACTCTAAAAGTAAATAAACTAGAGGAAGGATATATTCGTCCTTTAGCTTTTATTGGTAGCGGAGCTATGGGAGTGCATCCTGGTAAAAATCCTGTTCATTTAGTTATAGCTGTTTGGCCGTGGGGAGCTTATTTAGGGGAAGAAGCCTTAAAAAAAGGTATAAGAGTAAAAACTTCTTCTTTTACAAGACATCATGTTAATATTATGATGACCAAGGCAAAAGTATGTGGTAATTATGTTAATTCTGTTTTGGCAAAACGAGAAGCAGTGGCAGATGGTTATGATGAGGCTTTAATGCTTGATCCAGAAGGATATGTTGCTGAAGCTACTGGGGAAAATATATTTATTGTTCGTAACAGTATTATAAAAACTCCTCCTTTAGATTCTATTTTACCAGGAATAACTCGAGATAGTTTAATAACTTTGGCTAAGGACATGGGATATGAGGTAGTTGAACAACGTTTTACAAGAGATGAATTATATAGTGCTGATGAAGCATTTTTCTGTGGAACAGCAGCAGAAGTAACTCCTATTAGAGAGGTAGATCGAAGAGTTATTGGAAGTGGGCAAGCAGGTCCAACTGCATTATTATTACAAAGTGAATATTTTAAAATAGTAAAGGGTGATAATTTAAAATACGCTGGTTGGCTTACTAAATTTGAGATTTAAATGAGTATTCAGCTAACTAGAAAATATCGTCCTCAGACCTTTGCCGAGGTAGTAGGGCAAGATTTTATAAAACAGGTTCTTTCGCGGGCTGCTTTGGAAAACAAAGTGGCCCATGTTTATCTATTTAGTGGGACAAGAGGGGTTGGAAAGACAACAATAGCAAGAATTTTAGCAAAAACAATTAATTGTGAAAAATTCCCTACAGCTGAACCTTGTAATAAATGTTCTAATTGCATTGCTATAACTAAAGGCATTTCTCCTGATGTCTTAGAAATAGATGGAGCATCTCACACAGGCGTTGATAATGTTCGAAAATTAAGAGAAGATGTTTTTTTACCTCCTATTTCTGGGAACTACAAAGTCATTATTATTGATGAAGCTCATATGCTCTCAAAAGCAGCCTTTAATGCTTTTTTAAAGACTTTAGAAGAACCCCCCAAACATTGTGTTTTTATTTTTGCTACTACAGAACCAGAAAGATTTCCTATCACTATTATTAGTAGATCTCAGCATTATGTGTTTAATGCTTTGACTCAAAGTCAAATTGAGTCTCATCTTCAAAATATTTTGAATTTAGAAGGCATAAAGTATGAACTCCAAGCTATTAGTTTAATTGCAAAAAGAGCAGATGGTTCTATTCGCGATTCAATGTCTTTATTAGCTCAAGTTTTGGCTTTATCAGGAAATGAACTTCAAGAAGAAGATGTGCGAAAAATTTTAGGGTTGGCAGGAGAAGAATTATTTCAAAGATTGTTTGAAAGTTTAATTCAAGAAAATTTAATAGAGCTACACAACTTAGTGGAATATTTAAGAGAGCAGGGACTGGATTTAGGTTTTTTTATAAAAGAATTTGGATTGTATTGGCGTAATTTATTTTTAATTGCTCAACTTAAAAATGAGGCAAATAAGATTTTAGGTTGGGAAAGAGATAAATTAGACTACTGGATTAACTTATCTAAACAGTTTGGAATAAAAAGAATTCATGCTAGTTGGCAAATGGTTGTAGAAGCTCAGAGGACTATTTTAAAAAATGTTGACCCCATTTTAGATTTAGAGCTTTTATTTTTTAATCTTGCTTATTTGTCAAAGTTATTAGGAGTAGAAGAATTAATTATTGAAGATAAAAGAGGTGAAATAGAAAATAAAATTTCTTTAGAGAAAAATTTAAATTTAACGTTAAAAAAAAGAACTGAAAAAATTTTGAATGAGAAAAAGGATGATCAAGAGATAAAAGAACATCCTTTAGTAAAGAAAATTATTGAAGAGTTTGATGCTAGAATATTAGCTGTTGTAAAAAGTTAACTTTTGAAAGTTTTTTATTAGAGGAGGATGTAATGCAAGATTTAATTCGCCAAGCTCAGATGTTGCAGAAAAAAATGGCAACAATGCAAGAAGAATTGAAAAAGAAAGTAGTAGAAGCATCTGCAGGTGGAGGAATGGTTGTGGTAAAAGCTACAGGAGGACAGGAAATTGTAGAAATAAAAATTGATCCTACAGTAGTTAATCCAGAAGATGTTCAAATGTTAGAAGATTTAGTTTTAGCAGCTACAAATGAAGCCTTAAAAAAAGCTAAGGATATGGTACAAAGTGAAATGTCTAAATTAACAGGTGGACTGAATATTCCGGGGTTATTTTAGAGATGTTAGATAAATTACCTCTTCCGCTTCAAAATTTAGTATATAAATTTTCTCAATTTCCTGGAGTGGGTCCTAAGAGTGCGTTGAGAATGGTGATGGAACTTCTCAATTGGCCAGAAGACAAAGTTATAACTTTAGGGAAAGATATTTTAGAACTTAAGTCTAGATTAAAACCTTGTAAGTACTGTCAGGCACTTACAGAAGAAGACCCTTGTTCTATTTGTGCAGATCCAACTCGAGATGAGACTTTACTTTGTGTGGTAGCTGATTTGGATTCTATGTTTGTTTTAGAAGAACCAGGTTTTTATAGGGGAAAGTATTTTATACTTGGAGGACTTTTGTCTCCGTTAGATGGTAAAGAAAGTGAAAGTTTAAATACTGAAGCTTTAGAGAATAGATTAAGATATGGACAAATAAAAGAAGTAATTTTAGCCTTAGGAAGTACCGTTGAGGCAGAAAATACTGCCTCTTATGTAAAAAATCTAGTAAATAGTAAGTTTCCTAAGATAAATATTACTCGATTGGCTCAAGGGATACCCTTGGGAGCAGAAGTGAAATATATGGATAAAGAAACCTTGCGTCAGTCTTTAAATTTTAGGCAAAAACTTTAAAAATAGGGTGAGGTGGAAGATGATAGAGATTAGACTTCATGGAAGAGGAGGACAGGGCGGAGTAACCTCAGCTGAACTTTTGGCAAAGGCAGCAATTGATAAAGGAAAGTTTGCTCAAGCTTTTCCAAGTTTTGGCCCAGAAAGAAGAGGAGCACCTGTAGAAGCTTTTGTTAGAGTGTCAGATGAGAGGATTAGGATAAGAGAAAAAATTTATAACCCTGATGTAGTTTTGGTTTTAGATCCTACCTTACTGGGTGTTGTAGATGTGGCTAAGGGTCTTAAAAAAGATGGTATTGTAATAGTAAATGCTTCAGAATCGGTAGAAGAGTTAAAAGAGAGATACGGTTTTTCTAAAGTTGCTCAGGTGGATGCTTTAAAAATAGCTTTAAGTTGTTTAGGAGTTCCTATTACAAATACTACTATGTTAGGAGCATTATTAAAAGCCACTTCTATCCTAATGCCAGAGGATATGGAAGGAGTTTTATTAGAACGTTTTGGTTCTAAATTAGGACCAAAAAATTTTGAGGCATTAAACGAAGCGTTTTCTAAAACCATGGTAGCATAGTTTATTATTGTTAATAAACCAAAAAGGGCAACATTAATGTTGCCCTTTTTGGTTGTAAAGGATGCGGCAAAAGATAGAGTTTATTGTTGCCTAAAACATCGTAGCTTGCCTAAAAATATCAAATTTAAAATTAAAGAAAGTCCTAAAATAACCTTAAGCCAATTTATCTTGATATTGCTAGAATAGATAATATTGTTTTTTTTATAATTGTGAGAAATGTCTTTTGCCTGGTTTTTTTGAATAGGAGTATAAAAGAATATTAATTTATGTCCCATACCAGCATAAACTTCTATTTTAATATTTTTTATTTCTTTAGGTATAAGTAAAGGAAATTTTCCCTGAGCAGTTGTTTTGCCTGTTTGAATTAAGTTGTTTTTATGGAATATTTTTACAGAGGCAAAGCCAGCAGCTTCACCTCCTGTAAATGTAATTTGTAGAATGGGGATGTTATTTCCTTGAGTAATTGTATATCCTAATCCATGAGCCCAGACTTGGGTGGTTAAATAGATTAGAATAAATATAGTATAACTTACTATAGCCTTAAAATACACTTATCTCACCTCAAAGATTAAAGTAGCTCGCATAACATGGGCGTCATAATCTTTAGAGTTAACTTTTTTCTCTACTTGAACTCTTACCATCCATACACCTGGAGATGAAATTTTAACATATCCTATGCCATTATCCTGTGCCTCCGTTAAATAGGCATAGGTATTAGGATGCATACTAAATCTATCATAACTTGCCATTATTTCAGTATTTATAGGCTTTCCTTGTAATAAAACCTTTACTGGCAAGATATCTCCTGGTTTTAGCTGATAAGGATTTTTTAAGGGAATAATTTCTAGTGTCTGTCCTAAAGGTTTTTTATAAAAATTTGTATTTTCACCTACTTTAATAAGAGCTTTAGAAAACTTTTCATACAAGCCGCTTTTTAATACTCCTTTTAAACCTTTTTTACTTTTTTGTACCCATCCTTTAGTTGTTTTTGTCCAAATCATGCCTTTGCGGTGTGCCTTTAAATAAAACATGCCTGGTTCAGTTAGCATAACTTTGCCATCAAGCGTATAAAGAGTTTGATTTGGTTGAAGATTGATTTTCTGATTTGTATCAGGACCTATTAAATATACTTCTACTTTATCTAATGGTTCTACTTCTTCACTGAGCATGTATATGTGACTAGATACAATACTAAAAGGATTTTCTCCTGGCTGGGGTAAGGAAAAAAAGTAGGGCTTAACAATAAATTCATGAGCAGAAGCTTGATTAGAAAATAGGTATCCTACTATTAACATGGTAAAGATAAAAATTTTTTTAAAACAATTCATTTATAAACCTCCTGTGAAAAAGTTTGTGTTTAGAGTGTTATTGTTTTAATAAAAATATGTCAACTAAAAATATTTTTAGAAAAATAATTTTATTAAATTTAGATAAAAATGGCTCTAGATAAATATGAATAGTTGGTTTAAGTACTGATAGTTAATTAAGATTGGTAGGGTACAAAACTTTTTCCGTTTAGGTTAAATGAGAAAAACATATCTTTTATTTTGGAAAAATTCTTTAAATAGGTATAGTATTAATGCTTTATTAGGAGCGTTAGAAACTAAAAAATTGTTAAATAATTTTGAAATCATTTTTTTTAATTCTATACAAGACTTAAACATCTCTTTTAAATCATCTGTAATTTTTTGTTTTTCTTTTTGTTCTTTTAATATTTTTGAGATTTACAAAATTGTTTCAACGCTAAAAACAAAATATAAAAATAGTATATTTTTGGCAGGTGGTCCTCATCCTAGTGGTGATATTTATGGTAGTTTATGTTTTGGATTTGATTTTGTTTTTGTGGGCGAGTCAGAAGAAAGTTTTTGTCTTTTTTTGGATAATTTTTTAAATGGCAATGAATTTAAATCTACCCCTGGCGTAGCTTATTTAGAAAAAGAAAATGTAAAAATTAATAAAAACAAGAAGTATGTTGATTTGAATCAATATTTTCCGTTTTCAAAGTCTTTGATGCGCTTTGGCCCTTTAGAAATTACAAGGGGATGTCCTTTTGCTTGTAAATATTGTCAGACGTCATTTTTATTTGGAACAAAAGTTAGACATAGAAGTATTTTAACTATTTTGGAATGGATTAAATTTTTTAAAAGCATAAATTTAACAGATATTCGTTTCATTACACCCAATGCTTTGGCTTATGGTTCTAGAAATGGACGAGAGGTCAATATAGAAGCTATTGAAGAGCTTTTAACTAAAATAAGAGAGATACTGCCTTATGGAAGGATTTTTTTTGGCTCTTTTCCTTCAGAAGTCAGACCAGAACAACTGAGTGAAAAGATTATGCGGTTATTAGCTAAAAAGATTGATAATAAAAATTTGGTTATAGGGGCTCAGACAGGAAGTGAAAGAATGCTTAGAAGTATGGGACGACAACATACTCTTGATGATGTGCGTTCTGCTGTTAGATTAGCTGTAAAATATAACTTTATTCCTTGTGTTGATTTTATTTTTGGCCTTCCTGGGGAAACAAAAGAAGATGAACAGGATACTATTTTATTCATGCAAGAATTGACTCAATTAGGAGCAAGAGTTCATGCTCATACTTTTATTCCTTTACCAGGAACTCCGTGGGAAGATAAGAGTCCTGGAAAAATAAGTATAGATGTAAGAAGAGCCATTACTAGACTTATTTCCAATGGAAAGGCTTTTGGTAACTGGGAAAGACAAGAAACAGAAGCAGAGAAGTTGGTTAAATTTTGGCGTAATAAATTTGATTTACAAGGTTATCTCTAGAAGTCTTGCTTGCTCTTATTTATTTATTTTGTTAAATTCTTTTTCACAAGATGACAAAGTTAGGACTAGCCTTTTTTTTAGCTGTCGTTATTTCAGCCCTTTGCTCTATTGCAGAGGCAGCTCTCTATTCTGTTTCCTGGGGTAGTATTGAGCGTTTAAAAGAAAAGAGCCCGAAGTTGGGCAAGTTGTTAGAAAACTTGCGTTCTAATATAGAGCAACCTATTACTGCTATTCTTACTTTAAATACCATAGCTAATACTGCAGGCGCTGCTATTGCCGGTGCTGCAGCTTCAGAGGTATTTGGAGAACAAAGTGTTTTCTTTTTTTCTTTGATTTTTACCATAACGATCTTAATTTTCTCAGAAATTATCCCCAAGACGATTGGAGTAGTTTATAATGATAAAATAGTACCCCTTATTACTTATCCTTTATATGGAATTATTATTGTCTTAAAACCTCTTATTCGTCTTTTTCAAGCTCTTGTTTTTTTTATAGAAAAAAGAAAGGGGAAATACACAGCTACTGAAGAAGATGTTTTGGCTGTATTAAGTCTTGGAAGAAGGTCAGGAATTATTAAGCCTTATGAAGAAGAATCTATTCAAAATATTTTAATGTTAGATAAAAAAACCGTTAAAGATATAATGACTCCTAGAACCGTAATGTTTTGTTTGCCAGCTCATATTACAGTAAAGGAAGCTTTGGAAAAGAAAAAAATTCTACCGCATAGTAGAATTCCTGTTTATGAAAACGATATAGAAGATATTGTAGGAATTGTTTTAAGAAGAGATTTGTTATCTACACTTGCAGAAGATAAACACAACTTGACCTTAGTAGAAATAATGAAACCAGTGCAGTTTGTACCTGAAAGTTTAACTCTGGATAGACTTTTGGTTAGACTTTTAGAAACCAGAATGCATTTATTTATTGTTTTAGATGAATATGGAGGTGTAGCAGGTCTTGTGACTCTTGAAGATGTTTTAGAGGAAATTTTAGGCAAAGAAATTATTGACGAAACGGATGAAGTAGTAGATATGCGTCAGCTAGCCAGAGAAAGAAGGAAAAAAATAATTTCTAAGGAAATAAAATGAAAAAGAATTATATTTTGGCATTTATTCTTATTTTAGGGGCTATTTTTTATTTGGCATTTTCCACCCTTAGTGAGAATAAGGTATACTTTGTTACTGTGTCAGAAGCCTTGAATATGGGATTAGATAAGTTAAACCAGGCAAGATTGTTTGGAATCGTAGGAAAAAAAGGACTAAAAAGATCTCATGGTGGTTTAGAAACTTTTTTTTATCTTTTGGATAAAACAGATAAACATAAATCTATTCCAATTTTTTATAAAGGAGCACTTTCAGATACTTTTAAACCTGGAGTTGAAGTTATTGTAGAAGGAAGAATGAAGCCAGAATATTTTCAGGCGTCTCTTATTATTACAAAATGTCCTTCTAAATACAAAAATAAATAGACTATAGTCTAGAAGAGACATAAAAGGAGCAATAAATGCATTATTTTGCCTTTTTTTCTTTATTAATCGCATTATTGTTTATAGTGTTAAATGGTGGTATTAGTACCTATTTTTTATTTACTAATAAAGATGTAACAGTAAATTTAAAATTGACTGAAAATGTCCAAAAAAGTGTAACTTTTCTTATTTTATTAAGTTCTGTAATATTGCTTTATGCTTTAGGAGTTAGAGATTTTTCTTATGCTTATGTTCATGATTATACTGATACTTTTTTGCCTTTGTTTTATGCTTTAACAGCTTTTTGGGCTGGGCAAGAAGGATCTTTTTTATTTTGGCTTTTATCTATTGCTTTGTTTGGTTTTTTCTTTTTATTTACCTCTAGTTATCAAAAGATGACTGGTAGACAAAAAGTAATGTTTTGGTGCTTTTATTTTTTAATAGAGGCGTTTTTTTTATTGATTTTAACTGGTCCAAGTAATCCTTTTTTGAAATTAAGTCCTGCTCCTTCAGAAGGTAGAGGTTTAAATCCTTTGTTGCAAAATGTAGGTATGATTTTTCATCCTCCCCTTTTATTTTTAGGATATGCTGGGTTTACTATTCCTGCTTGTTTGGCTTTAGCATTTTGGCTAGAAGGAGAGTATAAAGAGTGGATTAAGATTGTTCGACCCATAACAATTCTTTCTTGGGTGTTTTTAAGTGTTGGAATAGTCCTGGGAGCTTGGTGGTCTTATATGGAATTAGGATGGGGCGGTTATTGGGCATGGGATCCTGTAGAAAATGCTTCTTTAATTCCGTGGCTTTTTGGTTCAGCTTATCTACACTTTTCTATTATTGCTCGTAAGCGTTCTTCTTTATATAAGACAACATTTTTTCTTCTTCATCTTACCTTGATTGCTTGTTTTTTTGCTACATTTTTAGTCCGAAGTAATGTAGTTGAGTCTCTTCATGCCTTTGGATCTGGTGGTATTGCTTGGCCCTTATCAATTTTTATGTTTATTTACTTTTTAATTACTTTATATCTCACTTTAATTCCAGTTAAAGGTAAAAGGTTAGATGATTTATGGACTAAATCGGGTTTTATTATAATTACTTCTTGGTTGTTTATTTTTCTGGGAATTATTGTAATTATAGCCACTTTATGGCCTGTGTTTTCTAAGTTGTGGTCTGATAATACTGTTGGCTTGGATGCTACTTTTTATAATAGAGTTTGTGCTCCTTTGTTTATATTTATAGCAGTAGCTATGGCTATCTGTTTTGTTTTAGATTGGAAAGGTAAAATACAAGATAAAAAAATACTCTTATTATCTTTTTTAGGTTTTTTCCTTTCAGTAGCTTTAATGTTATTTAATGGATATAAGAATTTTTTTAGCTTACTTGGAGTTGGTTCTGCCATATTTTCTATTTTGACTTTGATTTGGTTTACTTTAAAAAATAGATTTTATAAAAATATTAATATGATTGGAATATACGGACTACATATAGGGATATCTTTAATTATTATTGGTATTGCTATTTCAGGTCCTTTTAAACATGAGGAAGAATTTATTTTATCTCCTGGCAAAGAAATTACAATGGATAGCTTTAATATTAAATATAAAGAATTAATACATAAAAAAGTTCCTGGTATTGAGATTTTTGAGGGTGTTTTTGATATTTTTAGAAAAGGTAAGAAGATAGGAGAACTAAGGCCTCAAAAAAGGCTGTATGCTCATTTTGAACAACCATTTGTAGAGGTAGATACGTATCCTTCTTTAGGGACAGAGGTGTATATTAGTTTGCTGGGTTTTGATAAAAATAAAAATGTGAGTATAAAAATTAGTTTACATCCTGCTGTAAATTGGATCTGGATTGGCTCTTTTATTTTGTCTATTTGTGGATTAATGGCTTGTTTTAGCAGAAAAAAAGCGTAATTATTTGCTTATGCTTATTGCCTTAAATAATGTCACTCATTTTTTTGGGTATAGGTTAATTTTAAAGAATGTTAATTTTTGTTTAGAAAAAGGTAAATTATATTTATTACGGGGTAGAAATGGATCTGGAAAGTCCACTTTGTTAAAGATTATGGCGGGATTGCTTAAACCTACAGAAGGAGATGTGGTTTTTAATATGGAAAAAACAAAAATAGGTTATCTTGCTCATTCTCCTTTTATTTATCCATATTTTTCTGCAATGGAAAACCTATCTTTTTTTGCTAAAATCTATTCTCTTAAAATTGATGAAGAGAAAATAATATATACGTTAGAAAGTGTTGGACTTGAAAAATTTGCCACAGAAAAGGTAAAGAATTTTTCTCGTGGCATGAAACAACGGTTGAATTTGGCTAGAATTTTTTTGCTTTCCCCTGAGCTATTGTTGTTAGATGAGCCAGAAACAGGCCTTGATGAAGATTTTATTAAAAGTTTGAATAAAAAAATCAAGGAAGTAGTTGATAGGGGAGGGACTGTAGTTTGGATCTCTCATTCTTCAACTTTTAGTTATTATGATGTTGAAGTGAGGATAAAAGATAAAAAACTGGTGTTTTCCTAAAAATATTTAAAGTAAGATGGTTAGATTGTTTTATTTAATACAAAAAGATTTAAAACTTATTTTAGGGAGAAGCAATATATATTTGCAGTCTATTTTGCTTGGTTTGGTTTTAATTTTTTTATTTAGTTTATCTCGTCCTATTGGAGGAATTTTAACTTCAAGTTATGCAGCAACAATTTTTTGGATATCATCAAATTTTTCTCTTATTTTAATTTTTAATGCTCTTTATTTATTAGAACAAGAGAATAATATGCATGAAGCTCTAAATTTGTCTCCTCTAATTTCTCAAGAGATTTGGATAGCAAAAGCTATTTCTGGACTTGTGTTATTGTTATTAGTGCAAATATTTTTTATAGGTGCGGTTGTTATTTTTTTAGGTCAGCAAGAGTTTAATTGTTCCTTATATGCAATAATTTTCTTTTTTTTAATTAATATCGGCTTAACCTTGATAGGTTCTCTTCTAGGGGCATTAAGTTATGGATATGAAATTAAAGAATCTTTTTTATCTCTTATTATTTTTCCACTGGTAATTCCTTTACTTTTAGCTGGTATTAAATTGGGAGAAAGCGTTTGGGGAGAAAGCAATGATCTTTTGTCTTGGTTTAGGTTAACGCTTTCCTTTGATTTGATTTATTTGGGAGGTGGTTATATTTTATTTCCCTTTATTTTTAGTGGAGAGTAAAATGATAGTGTTTATAATGATTTTTGGAATTTTAATTATAATTTTACAATATATTATATGGATATATGCTCCTATTGAAGCTACTCTAGGTATAGTTCAAAAAATTTTTTATCTTCACCTTCCTTTTGCTTGGTGGGGAATGATGAGCTTTTTGTTAGTATTTATAGGGAGTGTTGGGTTTTTAATTACTAAAAGAGATAACTTTGACTTCTTAGCCCGAGCAAGCGCAGAAATAGGAGTGCTTTTTTCAGCAATAGCATTAGTTACGGGTTCTATTTGGGCAAAATCTAGTTGGGGTATTTGGTGGACCTGGGATCCTAGACTCACTACTACTCTTATTATGTGGTTTATATATATGGGGTATGTACTTATACAATCATTAGACATCTCAAGAAGAAAAAAGCAAAATATTGCAGCTGTAATTGGAATTGTGGCTTTTTTAGATGTTCCTTTGGTATTTATTTCTGCAAGAATTTGGCGTTCTGTGCATCCTGCAGTTTTTTATGCTAAAGGGGGAGGATTAAGTATAGAAATGCTGTATACAGTTAGTGCAGCTTTGGTTACGTTCTTTTTTTTATGGCTTTCTCTTTTAGTATTACGTTTTAGACAATTATTGCTTGAGGATAGGATAAAGGGAATGTTTTTTGAGATAATAAAGGAGCTGTAAGATGAAATATATTATAGGTGCAAATATTTTTATTTGGTCTTTTATATGTTTGTATCTTATTTTTCTAAATAAGAAAAATAATGAAATTGGTGTAAAAGTAAAAGAATTATATAATTTGAAAAAGGATAAATAAATATGAATGAAGTTATAAGAAAAAATGTTTTTTTAACTTTGTTTTTGTCTTTTATAATCATTTTTATTTCTTCTATATTCTATAGATTTAATAGTCCTAATCTTACTTTAAAAGTAAAAACAAAGGTTAATAATTCTCAAGATACCATGGCAATGGTTATAGATTTGATGCAAAAATTAAAAAAAGATCCAAATAATATTGATGTTTTAAAAGAACTTGGTTTTGTTTTTATGAAGATGGGTAATTGGAATAGAGCGTTATCTTTTTGGACAAAGATTTTAGATATAGAGCCAAAGGATAGAATGGCTTTAAGTCAGGCTGGATATTGTTATTTTCAATTACAGAAATATCATAAGGCTGTGCATTTATATGAAGAAGTATTAAAGTCAGATGAAAATAATTATATAATTAATTATAATTTAGGGGTAATTTATGCGAAATTTTTATCTCAGCCTAATAAGGCAAAAATATATTTTCAGAAAGTTTTAAATAGCCCAGATGCGG
Organism: Desulfonauticus submarinus; assembly: GCF_900104045.1. NCBI lineage: Bacteria > Pseudomonadati > Thermodesulfobacteriota > Desulfovibrionia > Desulfovibrionales > Desulfonauticaceae > Desulfonauticus > Desulfonauticus submarinus. Next base: position 346,881 of record NZ_FNIN01000001.1, on the reverse strand, counting down.
AGTCTAAGTTAAAGCAAGAGGTAAAGGATTTTCTTAGTCATATTTCCAATTGACAGAGAAAAATCTTTAAGGTTAGAAGTATGTTATTTTAAATAAGGTAATGAAATGAGGAGGGGAAAAGATGGGAAAATTGGGAAAAATTGTAGGAATGGTAGCTCTTTTTTGTTTTTTAACTAGTTTAGCGTGGGCTGGTGATACCATTAAAATAGGTGTTGCTGGTTCTCATAGTGGAGACTTGGCCTCTTATGGTATTCCTACTGTTAATGCTGCCAAGTTGGTTGTAGAAAAGTATAATAACAAAGGTGGTGTTTTGGGTAAAAAAATTGAATTAATTGTTGCAGATGAGCAATGTAAACCTGAGCTTGCTACTAATGTGGCAACAAAGTTAGTTTCTGATGGAGTTGTAGGGGTTATTGGTCATATTTGTAGTGGAGCTACAAAAGCTGCTTTACCGATTTATAAAAGTGCTAAGGTTGTAGTAATTTCTCCTTCTGCAACTAACCCTGATTTAACAGAAAGTGGTAAATATCCAAATTTTTTTAGAACAATTGCTCCTGATGATGCTCAAGCAAAGTTAGATGTTGAGTTTGTATTAAATAATCTTCATGCTAAAAAGATTGCTATTATTCATGATAAGGGAGATTATGGAAAAGGCTTAGCTACTATGGAGAAAAAGTTTATTGAAGAGAGTGGAAAAGCTAAAGTCGTATTGTTTGAGGGTGTAACTCCTGGTGCAGTTGATTATTCTGCTGTAGTTCAAAAGATTAAGAGAAAAAAACCAGATGTAGTAATGTTTGGTGGATATCATCCTGAAGCTTCAAAAATTGTAAGCACCATGAGAAGAAAACGTTTAAAAATTCCTTTTATTGCTGGTGATGGGGTAAAAGATATAGCTTTTATTAAAGTAGCAGGAAAAAGTGCAGAAGGTGTTTATGCTTCTGGTCCAAAAGATGTTTCTGGGAATCCTGAATATAAAGAGGCCTTGGCAGAGCATAAAAAAGTGTTTGGTTCTGCTCCAGGACCATTTTTTGAAAATGGGTATGCAGCTATAGAAGCCCTTTTGAATGCTATTGAAAAGGCTGGTTCTACTAAGTATGAAGATATTGTTAAGGCTTTACGTACAGAATATGTATCTACTCCTTTAGGCAAAATTAAATTTGATCAAAGAGGCGATGCAGAGGGTGTAGGATTCTCTGTATATCAGGTACGTAATGGAAAATTTGTAGAGGTTAAATAACGCCTTGTATTTATTATGCTGTGATTCTGATGTCTTTTTCTCCTGGAGAAAAAGACATCAGAATTTTTTATTTTTAATGCTTTTTATTTTTAATTAGTTAAGTGCTAGGAACTGTTGTAATATGTGGGAGGGACAATGGATTACTTTTTAGAGTTGTTTTTTAGTGGCTTAACACGCGGTAGTATTTATGCTTTAATTGCTTTAGGTTATACAATGGTTTATGGGATTATAGAATTGATCAATTTTGCGCATGGCGAAATTTATATGATAGGAGCTTTTACAGGTCTTTTAGTTGCTGGTATTTGTTCTTTGTTAGGATTTAGTTTGATTTCAACTTTATCTTTGGCCATAGTAATTGCTATGGTATATGCTTCAGCCTATGGATATACAGTAGAAAAAATAGCCTATAAGCCGCTTCGGAATGCTCCTAGACTCTCCCCTTTAATTAGTGCTATTGGTATGTCAATATTTTTACAAAATTATGTGCTTTTAGCGCAAACTTCAGAATTTGTACCTTTTCCTAATTTGATTCCTGATTTTAAGTTTATGGAGCCTTTTGAAGAATTTTTAGGTTCTTCTGAATTAGTTATTATTGTAGTTACTGCTGTTGCAATGATTTTACTTACTTTGTTTATTAAGTTTACAAAGATTGGAAAGGCCATGAGAGCTACAGCTCAAAATAGAAAGATGGCTCTGCTTTGTGGAGTAAATGTAGACAGAGTGATCTCTGTTACTTTTATTATAGGCTCTGCTTTAGCTGCCTTGGGTGGTGTATTGATTGCTTCTCATATTGGGCAAATAAACTTTTTTATTGGATTTATTGCAGGCATTAAAGCCTTTACTGCGGCTGTCCTGGGAGGTATTGGTTCTATTCCTGGAGCAGTTTTAGGTGGACTTATTTTGGGCTGGACTGAGAGCTTTGCTACAGGCTATGTTTCTAGTGACTATGAAGATGTATTTGCTTTTTGTTTGCTTGTTATTATTTTGATTTTCAGACCTGCAGGTATTTTAGGAAGAACAAATACACAAAAAGTTTAAGGTGGTAAGAGAGGAACTATGAAAAGTTTTATTAAGTCCATTCAAATTGCCCTGTGGTTTATGTTTTTAACTTTTCCTATAATGGTAATAAAGGTTGATATAATAGAAAAAACTGTTTTATGGAGATGGAAAAATTTATTTTATGTAGGTATAGGTTCGTTTCTGCTTTCCTTTGTTTGGCGATTTTTAATGGAAAGAAAAGAAAAGGGGGCAAAAGATAAAGAAGAAAGTAGAGAAGAAAAATTAACTTTTATTCAACAATTGGTCTCAGAACCACGGTACAATAGGCCTCTTTTTGCCTCTATTTTTATGTTTTTAATTATTTTTCCATGGATTTTTTCAACTTATCAGACTAACATTATGATTTCAGCTTTGATTTATGTTGTTTTGGGATTAGGTTTGAATATAGTAGTGGGAATTGCAGGTTTGTTAGACCTTGGATATGTAGCTTTTTATGCTGTAGGAGCTTATGCCTATGCGCTTTTAAATTATCATTTTCATTTAGGTTTTTGGGTTGTTTTGCCTTTAGGCGGGCTTCTAGCAGCAATTTTTGGTATTTTATTGGGTATTCCTGTTTTAAGATTGCGAGGAGATTATTTAGCAATAGTTACTTTAGGTTTTGGAGAAATCATAAGACTAATTTTAGAAAACTGGGATGAGTTTTCTTTTGGACCAAGTGGTATTTCAAATATTCCTAGACCTGGGTTTTTTGGTTTAAATTTAAGCGTAGAACAAGCTACTATATATATATACTACCTGATTATTGCAATGGCTATAGTGACAATTTTTGTAGTTAATAGGCTTCAAAATTCTAGACTTGGGAGAGCTTGGTTAGCTTTAAGAGAAGATGAGGTTGCTTGTGAAGCAATGGGAATAGATAGAATGAAAACTAAGTTGGCAGCATTTGCCTTGGGAGCTACATGGGCTGGTTTTGCTGGAGTAATTTTTGCCGCTAAAACTACTTTTATTAACCCTGCTAGTTTCACCTTTCTCGAGTCAGCAATTATTCTTTCTATTGTGGTTTTAGGAGGCATGGGTTCAATTGTGGGAGTAATCTTAGCTGCTTTTTTGATGATTTTGCTACCTGAATATTTACGTGCGTTTTCTGAATATAGAATGCTTTTATTTGGAGCTGCAATGGTTTTAGTGATGGTGTTTAGACCTCAAGGCCTTATTCCAAATGTTAGAAGAAAATATATTTATGAAGGTAAGGAGTAAGAAAAGAGCAATGGTAAAGCCAATATTGGAAGTAAAAGAACTTTGTATGGATTTTGGCGGCTTAAGAGCGCTTGATCATGTAAATTTGCAGGTTAGTAAAGATCAAATTGTTGCTTTAATTGGTCCAAATGGAGCAGGGAAAACAACGTTTTTTAATTGCGTTACTGGAATATATAATCCTACCGAAGGAGATGTCTTTGTTTTAGATAGAAAAGGTAAAAAAAGAAGAATAAATGGCTATAAGCCTAATAAAGTTACAGAGTTAGGGTTAGCAAGAACTTTTCAAAATATTCGCCTTTTCCCTAATATGACTGTTTTAGAAAATGTAATGATTGGACGTCATACTAGGACAAAGGCTTGGATTTTTGGAGCTTTACTTAGAGATAAGAAAACTGTTCAAGAAGAACAAGAGACTATTGAAATAAGCTATAATATTTTAAGAAAATTGCATTTGGAAAAATATGTTAATGAAATAGCTTCTAATTTACCATATGGTGCTCAAAGAAGGCTTGAAATTGCAAGGGCCCTTGCTGCTGAGCCAAGCCTTTTGCTTTTAGATGAGCCTGCAGCAGGAATGAATCCTCAGGAAACAAAAGAATTAGAAGAATTAATTAGGCAGATTAAGGAGCAAGAAAAAGTAGCTATTTTACTTATTGAGCACGATATGAAATTAGTAATGAATATTTCTGATATGGTTTATGTAATGGAATATGGAAGATTATTGGCCCAGGGAACACCTCAGGAAATTAAAGAAGACCCAAGAGTTATTAAAGCTTATCTAGGTGAGGATCATGATGCTTGAGTTAAAAGGAGTATGTTCATTTTATGGAAAAATTCAGGCACTTTATGATGTGTGTCTAACTGTAGATGAAGGTGAAATTATTACCTTAATAGGTGCTAATGGTGCAGGAAAAACTACTACTTTAATGTCTATTTGTGGTATTGTGCCACCTCGTAAAGGAAGTGTGGTTTTTCAAGGAGAAGAAATAAATTCTTTACCTCCTGATAAAATAGTAAGTAAAGGTATTGTCCAGGTTCCAGAAGGAAGGCTTATCTTTCCTAGAATGAGTGTTATGGAAAACTTAGATATGGGAGCTTATTTACGCAATGATAAGTCGGAGATAAAAAGAGATTTAGAGTATATTTTTGAATTGTTCCCTATTTTGGCGGAAAGAAAAAATCAGCTTGGAGGAACATTAAGTGGTGGGGAACAACAAATGCTCGCTATTTCTAGAGCTCTTATGGCGAGACCAAAACTATTATTACTAGATGAGCCATCTCTTGGTTTGGCTCCTTTGGTAATAAAGCAAATTTTTGAGATTATAAAAAAGATAAATGAGACAGGAACAACCATTTTTTTGGTGGAACAAAATGCTCACCAAGCACTGAGAATTGCCCATAGAGGATATGTGATGGAAAATGGAAGGATTGTACTTGCAGATAAAGCAAAAAATCTTTTAGCAAATGAAGAGGTTAAAAAGGCTTATTTAGGATTGTAAAGAATTTTTAATCTTTTGCTATTTAATGCTTAGGGGGATTTATGGAAGATAAAGTAATTGGATTAGGACTAACTTTTGATGATGTTTTATTATTGCCAGCCTATTCAGAAGTTTTGCCAGATCAGGTGGACTTAAAAACTAAACTCACTCCCACTATAGATTTAAATATTCCACTTTTAAGTGCAGCAATGGATACTGTAACTGAAGCTAGAATGGCTATTTCTATGGCCAGGATGGGTGGGGTTGGAGTTATTCATAAAAATATGACTATAGAAAAACAAAAGTTAGAAGTAGAAAAGGTTAAAAAATCAGAAAGTGGTATGATTTTGGATCCTGTTACTGTGAATCCTGAAGATAATGTTGCTTATGTATTGGAGTTAATGGCTGAATATAGGATTTCAGGACTTCCTGTTGTAGAAGGAGATACATTAAAGGGTATTGTTACTAACAGAGATGTTCGATTTGTAGAGGATTTAAGAACGAAAGTTAAAGAGGTTATGACAAAAGAAAATCTTATTACTGTGCCGGTAGGTACGACTTTAAAAGATGCCAAAAGGATTCTACAAAAAAGAAAAGTTGAGAAATTGTTAGTTGTAGACAAGGAAAATAGATTAAAGGGTCTTATTACTATTAAAGATATTGAGAAAATTAGAAAATATCCAAATGCTTGTAAAGATGAGTATGGACGTCTTAGAGTAGGTGCAGCTGTTGGAGTTGGTAAAGATAGAGAAGATAGAGTAGAAGCTTTATTAAGGGCAGGAGCTGATTTTATTGTTGTTGATTCTGCACATGGTCACTCTAAAAATGTTTTAGATACAGTGAGTATTATAAAAAAGAGTTTTCCAGATTGTCAGTTGATAGCTGGCAATATTGCTACTTATGAAGGAGCAATGGCTTTAATTAAAGCAGGAGCAGATGCTGTGAAGGTGGGTATAGGTCCTGGATCTATTTGTACAACTAGAGTTGTAACTGGAGTTGGGGTCCCTCAAATTACAGCTATCATGGAAGCAGTAAAGGCATGTAGGAAATTTGATAGATGTCTTATTGCTGATGGAGGAATTAAATTTTCTGGGGATATTGTAAAAGCTATTGCTGTAGGGGCTGATTCTGTGATGATGGGAAGTATGTTGGCAGGTACAGAGGAAAGTCCTGGTGAAACCATATTATATCAAGGTAGAACATATAAAATATATAGAGGAATGGGATCCATTGATGCAATGAAGGCTGGAAGTTCAGATAGATACTTTCAGGATGCATCTCATAAATTGGTTCCAGAAGGAATTGTAGGAAGAGTACCATTTAAGGGTCCTGTTAGTGAAACAATTTATCAATTAATTGGTGGGCTACGTTCGGGCATGGGATATTTAGGGTGTAGGAATATTAAAGATTTACAAGAAAAAAGTAAAATGGTCAGAATAACAAATTCTGGTCTTAAGGAAAGTCATGTGCATGATGTTATTATTACAAAAGAAGCCCCAAATTATAGAATAGAAAATTATTAGAGGTTGTTTTTATGTTTAAAGGTGATAAAGTTATTATTTTGGATTTTGGATCTCAATATACTCAACTTATTGCTAGAAGAGTAAGAGAAGAAGGTATTTATTCTGAAATTCATCCCTGTAATTTATCTTTAGAGGCGATAAAAAAACTAAAACCATCGGCAATTATTTTGTCTGGAGGTCCAGCCAGCGTAACAGCAGAGGATAGTCCTTCTATTGATCCTAAAATTTTTGAATGGGGGATTCCTGTTTTAGGAATTTGTTATGGCATGCAACTTATGAATAAGTTGCTGGGAGGAGAAGTTGTTCCTTCTTCTAATAGGGAGTATGGTAGAAGCGAACTTGAGCTTTTACAAGATTCTCCTCTATGGTCTAATATTTGGCCTGAAAATAAAAAATTTACCGTTTGGATGTCTCATGGAGATACTGTGTTAAATATTCCTAATGATTTTGAGGTATTAGCTAAGACAGAGAGTATAGATTTTGCAGCTATAGGAAATAAAGAAAAAAAACTTTATGCTCTTCAATTTCATCCAGAAGTTGTTCATACTGATTTTGGTAAACAGATTATTGCTAATTTTTTATTTAAAATAGCCAATTTGACTCCATCTTGGTCTATGAGTTCGTTTATTGAAAATGTAGTTAAAGATGTAAAGAATAAAGTTGGCGAAGATGAAGTAGTTTGTGCTTTAAGTGGAGGAGTTGATTCTACTGTAGTTGCAGTTTTATTACATAAAGCTCTAGGCAAGAGATTACATTGTATTTTTGTAGATAATGGACTTTTACGTCTTAATGAAGGAGAAGAAGTTGTTTCTTATCTACAGAAACACTTTGATTTGAATTTACATTATGTTCAAGCTCAAGATTTGTTTTTAAATAGGTTAAAAGGAGTAGAAGACCCAGAAAAAAAGAGAAAAATAATAGGACATACTTTTATAGAAGTTTTTGAAAAAGAAGCCAATAAACTTAAAAAGGTAAAATGGCTTGCTCAGGGAACTCTTTATCCTGATGTTATTGAAAGTGTATCTTATAAAGGTCCTTCTGCTGTTATAAAAAGTCATCATAATGTTGGCGGTCTTCCCGAAAAAATGAATTTAAAGTTAATAGAACCTTTGAGAGAATTATTTAAGGATGAAGTCAGAAAGGTAGGTATTGAGCTTGGCTTGCCTGATTTTATTATTTGGAGACATCCTTTTCCAGGACCTGGTTTAGCTATTCGGATAATCGGTGAAATTACTCCTAATAGGTTGGATATTCTTCGACAAGCAGATAAGATCGTTCAAAATGAACTTTTAGCTTCTGATTGGTATAGAAAGGTATGGCAGGGTTTTGCTGTTCTTTTACCTTTAAAAACAGTTGGAGTAATGGGAGATGAACGTACTTACGAACATGTAATTGCTTTAAGGGTAGTTGATAGCATAGATGCTATGACTGCTGACTGGACAAGATTACCTTCTGAATTGTTGGCAAAAATTTCTAATCGTATTATAAATGAAGTAAAGGGCGTAAATAGAGTAGTTTTTGATATTTCTTCTAAGCCTCCTAGTACTATTGAATGGGAGTAATATAAAAAAAGATGTTTTTTTAATAAATAGCGTGTTAAGAGTGATAGTTTGTAAGAGAATAATGTTTACTCTAAAAGGATAAGGATATGTTTGGAATAGGTTCTACAGAATTAATGTTGATTTTGGTTGTAGCCTTGATTGTTATAGGTCCGTCTAAATTACCTGAAATAGCCAAGACTTTAGGCAAAGCAATGGCTGAATTTAAAAAAGTATCTACAGATGTTAAAAGGACCATTGAAGAAGAAATAGAAAAGGAAGAAGAAAAAAGAGCCTATCAAGAAGCAAAAAAAGAACTTGAAAAAAGTGAGATCCAAGAAAATATAGAAACAAAAGAGATAGAAGAAAATAGTAAAGATTTAAACGAATCTTCAAAAGATGAGGAGAAATAGATTTATATGAGTGAAGATTTAAAATTAAAAACAGAAACTTCAGAAAAAGATAAAGCTGAAAATAACCATTCAGCTCATGAGATGACTCTTACTGAACATTTAGAAGAGCTGAGACAGAGATTGGTTAGATGTATTATTGCTATTGTTATTGGTTTTATAGGTTCATATGGATTTTCTAAACAAATTTTTAATTATCTCATGCAGCCTTTGGTGAAGGTTTTACCTCCAAAAAGTACTCTTATTTTTACTTCTTTGCCAGAGGCTTTTTTTACTTATTTGAAAGTTTCTTTAGTAGCAGGCGTTTTTGCTGTTTCTCCTTATATTTTTTATCAATTATGGAAATTTATTTCTCCTGGTTTATATGAGAGTGAAAAAAAGTATCTTTTACCAATTGCTTTTTTTTCAGGAGTGTTTTTTATTGTAGGTGCTATGTTCGGATACTTTGTTGTTTTTCCTTTTGGATTTCAATTCTTTATGGGATTTGCTACAGAACTTATTCGTCCTATGCCAACCTTACGAGAGTATTTAAGTTTTTGTATTAAACTTTTATTTGCTTTTGGTGTTATTTTTGAGCTTCCTCTTTTTATTTTCTTTTTAGCTAGATTAGGTATGGTTACCAGTAAAGGACTTAGAAAAAAGAGAAAATATGCTATATTAATTGCTTTTGTAGTTTCTGCCATTTTAACACCTCCAGATGTGGTAACTCAGGTTTTAATGGCTGGACCACTTGTATTATTATATGAGATAGGAGTTTGGATAGCGTACTTTTTTGGCAAAAAAGAGCCCCATAAACAAAAAAGCTCTGCTTAAAGAAGTTATATTAAGGAAGAAGAAATGATGAGAAGTGCAAAAATTAAAAGAGAGACAAAAGAAACAAGCATAGAACTTTTTTTAAACATTGATGGAAGTGGAAAAGCGACTATTGATACCCAATTGGGATATTTAAACCATATGTTAGAGTTATTAACTTTCTGGGCTAAGTTTGATTTGGAGTTAAAAGCACGAGGTGATTTAGAGGTAGATTCTCATCATACTATTGAAGATATTGGAATTTGTCTTGGACAGGCTTTATGTAAAGGATGGGGAGAAAGAATAGGTATTGTCAGAATTGCAGATGTTAAAGTTCCAATGGATGAGGCTTTAGTAGAAGTTGTTGTAGATATCTCCGGACGTCCTTATTTTGTAGCCAAGGGATATGAAAATATTCCCTCAATAGTATTTGGTGAAGAAAAAGACGTTTTTAGAGAATTTTTTAAAAGTTTGAGTTTTAGTGGCAAATTTAATTTACATATGCTTTGGAAATATGGAACAAATGGTCATCATCTTTTAGAGGCAAGTTTTAAAGCTTTAGGATTGGCTTTGCAACATGCTTTACAAGTAAAGTATTCTATTCAAAATAGCACAAAGGGTGTGTTAGATTGAAAAAAGTTGTTTTTGTTTTATTTCTTTTTTTATTTTCTTGTGCAAGTAAGAATACCTATTTTTCTTTTCCAAAAGAAGAAAAAGTTGTTTTAGCTGTAGCTCCGTGTTTTCATCCTCGTTATGGTTGGGATATGTTAGCTGGATATATAGAATCAGATAAGAATATCAATACAAATGTATTAAAAGAACTTGATTTATTAATTTTTCAAACATTAGAAAAAAGAAAAGTTAAATTTATAAGAGCAGAAATTACCAAACAGTGTATTGAACTAATAAAATTTTCTAAGAAAAAATCAATTTTTCAGTATTGGATTAAAGTAGGGCAATGTGTCCCGACTGATTTTTTGCTTATTCCCTATATCTATAAATATCAAAAGAGAGAAGGTGGAGAATATGGAGTAAAAAGGCCTGCTCACGTTGTTTTTGATTTATTTTTATTTGATATTAAAAAAAAGAAATTAGTTTATAGATTCCATTTTGACGAAGCTCAAGTTTCTTTAAGTGAGAACTTGTTAAGCTTAGGTAAGTTTTTTGCTAGAAAAGGCAAATGGATAACAGCTAAAGAATTGTTTTTAGAGGGCCTTAAAGTAGGGTTAGGAGAAATAGGTTTATGATAATTTTTCCAGCAATTGATATAAAAGGTGGCAAGTGTGTTAGGTTAAAACAGGGAGAGGCAGATAAGCAGACCACTTATTTTGAAGATCCTGTAGAGGCTGCAGTTTTTTGGCAGAATCAGGGAGCTAAGTGGTTACATGTTATAGATTTAGACGGAGCGTTTGAAGGAGAGCCTAAGAATTTAAAATTAATAGAAAAAATTTGTACTAAAGTAAGTATCCCTGTCCAATTAGGTGGAGGTATAAGATCTTTAACTGTGGCTAAATATTATTTAGAAGCAGGGGTTGAGCGTTTAATTATTGGCACCATGGCTTTACAATCTCCTCATTTATTTGAAAAATTAGTAGAAAGTTTTAAACAAAAAATAGGAGTTTCTCTTGATGCCAAAAATGGATATTTAAAAATTAAAGGATGGGTAGAAGACATTAATAAAACTATTTATGATGTAATCCCTTGGTTAAATAAGATAAAAACAGGTTTTATTGTTTATACGGATATCTCTAGAGATGGGATGCAGAAAGGTGTTAATTTACAAGCTTTAGAAGAAGTTCTGAAACTTTCTAATATGCCTGTGTTAATAGCAGGAGGAGTTTCGAATTTAGATGATATAAAAAAACTTTATCCATTTACTAAATTAGGTCTAGAAGGCGTTATAACAGGCAGAGCTATTTATGAAAAAACATTAAATCTTCAAGAAGCTCTTAATTGGATTGCGGCTCAAAGTTGATTTTACTAGGATAGAGTATAAGGATCCCAGCTTTTATTTAAAGGTATGGGTTTAGCTAACACATTTCCTTTTTTTATTTCGATTCTTTTCATTTTCCATTCATCAAAGTCAATGAAGTCTATCTGACCATAGGTATGTGGAGTAAAATATTTTTTTAAATCTTCTATTAATGAATCTAAATCGACAAAACAATTTCCCCAATAAAAAAAGTCAATTCTTGTATCCTGAGATTTTTCAACTTCAAAAATATTTAAATTACTTAAAGTATGTTGTATTTTATCTATTATATTAGAATCATCTTCAAAAAAGCCATAAATTTTATATAAGTAAGAGTTCATAAATTATATTTATTGTAAGATATATACTTTATATCCATTTAAATGTAATAAAGTTGAAATATAAGGATTATTTCCTCTATATATATAAATTGATTTATTTTTAGATGAGAATTTATCTCTTATTACTATAAGATAAGAATATAGTTTGATAAATTTATCTTTATCTCTAAAAATATAAAATCCAATTCTTTTCTTTACGATAATTTTATTTTTTCTAAGATAACTCAATATATTTTTATGTTTTTGTTTAGGAATATATTTCTTTTTAATAAACTTTAATATATCTTTTTCCACTATAGTTGGAACATAAATTAGTTTTGGATTAATTAGTTTACATTTTATTTTTTCTATAGTTTGTTTTATATCATCATTCTTTAGATATAGAACATTTACTCCTATATTTTTTAGAAAGCTATATACAATATTCATATTATCTGTAGAGGCCTTTTTATCTAAAAATATAATGGTAAAGATTTTGTTTTTTATTTTAACTACAAAGTCTGCTTTTATCTCTGTTGAAAAATTGGTATTGTTAAAAATAAAAGTTTGGTTTTTAGGCCACAGTTTTACTAACGAAGGATAATTTTTGTTTAATTGTAAAAGTATTTCACTTGGATTCCATGAAGATACTTTAATGACTTTAAAAGGATATTTTAAACCTTCTTGGAAGTAATCTTCTAAACTTAAGAGAACTTTTTTATGCGAGGTTAGAGTAAGAAGAATATTTTTAGTTAAATCAATCTCTAACCAACTACCGTCTGCTTGAGGAAAATAGGCTTTTAAGCCAGGCGCTACTCCAAATCCCAGATTCTGAAGAATAGTGATTAAAGTTTTTTTAGGATCTATTGAATTTGTAAATGTTTTTTTAGGGGAATGTATTTTATTTTTTGATCTATTTCTTTTTTTGGTTAAGAATTTGTTGTTTTTTTGTGTTTTTATTGGTTTTAGTGCGCCTGGATAAAAATTTTTGACAGGGTGTAGTGGTATAGGTACTTTTACTTTAGTACCTGTTTGGATATTGTTTACATCTACAGTAGGATTAAGTAACCTAAAAATTGTTAGGTATTCATTAAAAATTAATTTAGTAGGTACTCCTGATATATTTCTTAGTATTTTAACAACATTATCTCCTTTTCTTACTCTATAAGTTTTTGGTTTGTATTTATATTTTTTTAGATAATTTAGTGTTTTGTATTTAGTATAAATTTTAGGAATTCGCAAAATTTGATTAGCTTCTAGATTAGATAGGTCTTTGATATGAGGATTTAATTTTTTAATTATTTTAACAACCAAAGGAAGCTGATTCTCAGGAATATTATAGCTTCTTAAAATTTTATATAGCCACTCTCCTTTTTTAACTTTATATTCAATATATTCATTTTTAAAAGATATTTTCTTTTTAAAAAAAAGACGCGGAATATATTGGGGAATAGCTATAGAGTTAAAGAGAAATAATAATATCACAAGAAAAAAAAGTAGCGACTTATATTTCATAGAAAATAATTTTATCACTTTTTTGTTTTATTTCAAGTAATTATTTTGAGGAATTTTGAATTTAAGTTTTAATATTAAAAAATTGACAAAAGTAAAAACAGGGCTTAGATAGTTAGACCTTAATTTTTTGGGAGGTTTTGGTATGTTTAGTTTGACAGAAAGGGCAAAGACCCAATTGGAACGTTATTTTGCAGAACAAGAAAAGTCACCTATAAGGGTTTATATGGCTGCTGGCTGAGGTGGGCCACGTTTGGCACTTGCTCTGGATGAGCAAAGAGAAAATGATAAGGTCTTTGATGTAGATGGATTTACCTTTTTGGTAGAAGAAAGTTTATTTGATAGTGCAGCTCCGATCACTGTGGATTTAAACGAGATGGGTTTTATTGTTCGCTCTAAGCTTCCGATGGATGCTTCTGGAGGCTGCAGTTCTTGTACATCTTGCGGATAAACTTTCTTTTTTATTAGGGAGGAATTGCTAATGAAATGTACTACTATTAGGCCAGGATATGAGTGTGCTTTTATGACGGAAAATGGATGTTCTTATAAGGGCGGGCGTTGTTATCCTGTAGTAGAACAATGTGAAGGATGTGAAAGAATTAAAGAGTTTAATGGTGAAAAGTATTGCTTAAGTTATCCTGAGCCTGCTATAAAATGGGCTCATAAGGCTTGCAATTTTGCTACTCATGTAAAGGCTGTTGTAGATAATGAAGGAAAGGTTAAAGTTAATCCTTTAAAAGCTTCTAAGAGAGCAGCTAGAGGGAGATAGATTTTTTTATTAATTGATTTTAATGTTAATTTTAGGCTAGAATCTTAAAGGTTCTAGCCTTTAATGTTTTAAGATTGTAACAATGGACAAGATAATTAACTCTTATAGAAATGAAGTAATTTTTCTTCAAAAAGAATTGGTTAAAAGAGTTGCCTTAGGTCCTGAAAATGGCGGACAAGGAGAATATGAGAAGGCTAATTTTTTGGCTGATTATTTAAAAAAGTTGGATCTTGAGCCGACTTTTTATAATGCCCCAGATAATAGGGTAGAGATTGGATTTCGCCCTAACTTGGTAGTTCGATATAAAGGAAAAAAGAAAACTACTTTATGGATTATTTCTCATTTAGATGTAGTCCCAGAAGGTGATCTTGCCTTATGGAAAAGTGATCCGTATAAATTAAAAGTAGAAGATGATTTGATTTATGGAAGGGGCGTAGAAGATAATCAGCAGGCTATTGTATCGTCGCTTTTAAGTTTAAAGGCTTTAATAGACCAAAAAATAGTTCCTGATTTATCTCTTGGGCTAATATTTGTTTCTGATGAGGAGACTGGAAGTAATTATGGGCTTAAATTTTTAGTAGATAATCATAGTCATTTGTTTGCTAAAGATGATTTGTATTTAGTCCCAGATCACGGATCTCCTCAAGGTGTTGAGATTGAGATTTCTGAAAAAAGCATGTTTTGGTTAAAAATAGAGGTATTAGGTAAGCAGTGTCATGCCTCAATGCCTCAGCTAGGAATTAATTCTTTAATTGCTGCTTCTGAGTTTATTATAGAACTTTCAAATTTAGGTGATATTTTTAATTTAAAGGATACCTTATTTTCTCCACCTGTTTCTACTTTTAATCCTACTAAAAAAGAGGCAAATGTAGAAAACATTAATACTATTCCTGGTAGAGATGTGTTTTATTTAGATGCCAGGGTGTTGCCTCAATATGATTTAGAAGATATTTTTGAGCATATTAAATCCATTGGTTTAAAAATAGAAAAAAAATATGGTGTTACTATTAAATATGAAGTAGTAATGAAAGAACAAGCAGCTCCACCTACTTCAGAGGATAGTCAAATAGTTACAAAATTAAAAAATGCTATTAAAGTTGTTTTGGAAAAAGAAGCAAAAGTAATGGGTATAGGTGGTGGAACTGTAGCTGCTATTCTAAGACGTAAAGGTTATCCCACAGCAGTCTGGTCTTCTTTGATGGGGTTTGCCCATCAGCCAAATGAATGCTCTTCTATTAACAATACTCTTAATGACGCTAAAGTGATGTTCAACTTGCTTTTTGACTAAAATTGTTCAATAATCCTTTACATGTCTTGTTTAAAAGAGAATCCGCCAGAAATATATGATCTTATTGTGGTAGGAGCTGGCCATGCAGGTTGTGAAGCTGCTATGGCTGCAAGTCGTCTTGGATTAAAAACTCTTCTTCTTACGATTAATATAGATAGAATAGGTCATCTTTCTTGTAATCCTGCTATTGGAGGGTTGGCAAAGGGGCATATGGTAAAGGAAATCGATGCCTTGGGTGGGGTTATGGGAAAGTGGGCAGATGAATCAGCTATTCAATTTAGAGTGTTAAATACTAGAAAGGGGCCTGCTGTTCGCTCCACAAGAGCTCAAATTGATCGTAAAGTTTATCTGAATGTTGTTCAAAGGGATATTTTTGCTCAGAAAAATTTGTGGGTGCGAGAAGGTTGTGTTGAAGAGCTTTTAACAAAAGATAATAAAATTTGTGGGGTAAGGACTTTAATTGATGAAGTTATTCTAGCGAAAAATGTACTTTTAACTACAGGAACTTTTCTTCAAGGATTAATTCATATAGGACTTAATAATTATTCTGGAGGAAGATTTGGTGATCCTGCCAGTAAGGGGCTTTCTTTAAGTTTAAAAAAATTAGGTTTAAAGTTAGGAAGATTAAAAACAGGTACAGTTCCTAGGTTATTAAAAGATAGTATAGATTTTAGTAAATTAGAAATTCAAGAAGGTGATAAGGATATTAAACCCTTTAGCTTTTATTATAAATGTAAGTTTTTGCCTCAATTGCCTTGTTATATTACCTACACTAATGAACAAACCCATGAAGTAATAAAAGAAGGATTTGATCGTTCTCCTCTTTTTCAAGGAATAATAAAAGGGATAGGGGCAAGATATTGTCCTTCTATAGAAGATAAAATAGTGCGGTTTCCTGATAAAGAACGCCATCAAATTTTTGTAGAACCAGAGGGTTTGGACAGCCCCGAGGTTTATCCTAATGGGATTCCTACAAGCTTGCCTTTAGATATTCAAAAAAAGATGTTGAAAACTATTCCAGGCTTGGAGCACGCTGTAATTGTTAGACCAGGCTATGGAATAGAATATGATTTTATTTTCCCCACTCAATTAAAACCTACATTAGAATCCAAACATATTTCAGGATTGTTTTGTGCTGGTCAAATTAATGGTACCTCTGGTTATGAAGAAGCAGCAGCTCAGGGGCTTTGGGCTGCTTTGAATGTATTTTGTAAAGTTAGAGGAGAAAAAAATTTTATTTTAGCTAGAAATGAAGCATATATGGCAGTTTTAGTTGACGATTTGGTTACAAAAGGCACTGAAGAACCGTATAGGATGTTTACTTCAAGAGCTGAATATAGACTGCTTTTAAGAGAAGATAATGCTGATCAAAGATTAACTCCTATAGGTAGAAAATTAGGTTTAATAGATGATACGAAATGGGAACAATTTTCCAAAAAAATGGACCAGATTAGTAAATTAAAAAAAGTTTTAATTGAATATGAGATAAAGCCAGATAAAAATACAATTGTTAAATTGAAAGATATAAAGGCAGCTTTACCGAAAAAAAAGGTGAAACTTGCTGATATTTTAAAACAGCCTCAGATAACTATTGATTCTTTAAAAATTTTTTGTGAGCAAATCGCAGAGTTTTCTTCGGAAGTAAAAGAAGAAGTTGAGATAATGATAAAATATGAAGGATACTTACAAAGACAAGAAGAATTAGTAGCTGCTTTTAAAAATTTAGAAAATATTAAATTGCCTCCAGATATAGATTATAAAAAAGTACCTGGACTTTCTAAAGAAATTGTAGAAAAATTGGAAAAGATAAAACCGTTTAACTTGGGACAGGCAAGTAGAATTTCTGGTATCACTCCAGCCGCTATCCAATGTTTAGAAATTTATTTGAAAAAATGTAACTTTATTTAATCAAAATGTTTCATAGAATAATATATTTTTTAGGAAAGGTTTTTACTGACAGATTTACTACTTATATTCAGTCATTAAATATATTTTTATCTGTTCTTCCATCTCTTTTTAGTTTTAAAATATTTAATAGGGCTATTTTTAGAGTATTTATTAGACAATTATATTTCACAGCAGTACAAAGTTTTTTCCCTATTTTAGTGTCAGCTTTATTATTAGGTAGTATTATTGTTAATTATATTTTAGAACTTTTAATTAGTTTAAATAGTTATGATAGGATAGGAGAATTTATAGTTAAAGTTATATTTTATGAAATTAGCCCATTAATTGTTTCTATTATTATTTTAGTAAGGTCTTCTACAGCAGTTATTTCAGAGTTATCTGTTATGAAGCTGTATAATGAAATAGATACTTTGGTTTTTTTTGATATTCCAATAGTAGAATATTTGTTTTTACCAAGAATTTTAGCTTTTTTTATTAGCTCGGTAATGTTAAATTTTTATTTTATAATTATTTCTTTGATAGGTGGATATTTGACCTTGGGTTTTTTACATGAAATTAATTATGAAAATTATATTTATCAAATAACAAATTTTTTAGGATTTAAGGATTTATTTATTACTGTCTTAAAGTCATCAATTTTTGGTTTAATTCTTTCATTGATATCTATTCAAAAAGGGATATCGGTTACTAATTCCATTACAGAGGTCCCTATTAATTTAATTAATGGTATGATGAGTATTGTTACTGCGATAATTTTAATTGAAATACTATTTTATTTGATTTGATATGAAAAATTTAACTAATATTTTAAAAAAAGAAGACGAAGACTTAATTATTATTTTGAAAAATAAAAATCTAGAAAGATATTTGTTTGAATTTTTTTCTATTCATCCAGCTGATATAGGTATTATTAGTAAAAAAGTTCCATTTTTATCTAACTTAGAGATGCTGGAAAATATTTTTTTACCATTGATGTATAAAAATAATATATCTTTAAAGTCCTGTTATAAGAAATTTAAGACTTTTATAGATAAATTACAATTAGAGGATATTTTGTGGAAGAGAAAGGAAAAATTAACTGGAGTTGAATTATTTAAAAGTATGCTTTTACGGGCCCTTAGCGTAGATTCTAAAATTATTTTTTTAGAATATCCAACAAGAGAAGAGTTTGACTTTGTTAAAAATTTTATTCATACCTTAAAATCTCGGCATTATCTTTGGGTTTTAGTTAAGGAAAGTGAAGAAGTTGTATTTAATGATGTTGAGTTTAAGAAAATAATTTTGTAATAGGTAATTTATTATGTTTTGGGATAAAAAGTTTAAAGAATTTGAGTATAAGGTAGGATTTGTTTTATTTTGGTTTATTTTATTTTTAGTATTTTTTTTGATTTATATAGGAATAAAAAAGGATATTTTTGCTAAAAGAGTTAATTATTATATTATAAGTAAGTCAGGGGAAAATATAGAAAGAGGGATTCCTGTAAAACTCTCAGGATTTAAAATTGGACAAGTAGAAAAGTTATATTTGGATAAAGTAGATTATATAAAAATTAAAATTAGTATTCTTGAAAAATATAGAAAATGGTTTAGAAAAGATACAAGAATTATTTTGGATCAGGAAGGAATTATTGGGAATCCATATCTTAAAGTTATTCCAGGTAGTGATAAAAGTCCTATTTTGCCATCTGGATATACTTTAACCTTAACAAAAGTTGGAGGAATAAACGAGTTGCTTATGGAAGCTCAACCTGTTATTGAAGATATGAAGAAAATAGTTGCTAATATGAGAAAAATTACAGATGATTTTTTAGATAAAAAATCTAGTATTCAACGAACTATTGTTAATTTTGAAAAAATTACAGATAATATATTAAAAAATAAAGGTTTTTTATACTATTTAACTCAAGACAATCGGCCTGTGAAAAAATTTGACTCTTTGTTATCACATTCTGATGAATTAGTTATTACTATGAATACTTTTTTAAAGAATGCTACACTTGCAATAGAAGATGTTAGGCCCATAGAAAAAGAATTTTTTAAAATTAGTAAAGAAGTTAAATCTTTTGTAAAAGATTTAAAAACTATTCGTAAAGAATTACAACCTATTATTGATAATACTAAAGATATAACTCTGGAATTAAAAAAAGCTACAAAAGATATTTATCGTCTTAAGATAGAAGCTGAATATACTTTAAAGAAAAGCAATGATATCTTAAGTGGACTTCAAGATAAATGGCCATTTAAAACAAATAAGGAAATTATAAAAAATATTGAGATGCCAAAACCATGAAAAATTTTAAATTTGTAATTATATTTGCTTTTTTATTGGTCTGTTTATTTAGTTGTTCTATTAGTGTTAAAAAAGAAAGCCCTTTTGTTCAAAGTTCTTTAGTTGATTCTGCTTATTCTTATAGGATAAAATTTTTGAATTCTTTTTTAGAAGGCAAATTTTGTGATGCTAAAATTTATTTTAATAAATCAAATTTAATTTTTGCAACTCATGATAAAGTTGAGATGATAGGTCTTAATTTTTATTATTTATATCGATTATACCAATATATCGGGGAAGAAAGGATTAGATTTTATAAGTGTAGTGAATATTATTTAGGTAAAAAGTTATCCAATTTTATTTCATCTTCAAAAGACTTAATATATAAACGAATGGTGGAACAAAAAAAATATCATAGTTTATGGTTAAAAATTAATAAAGAGAAAAATCCTATTTATATATCTGTATATTCACGTAAAGTTGTAGAATGTGCACCTATAAAATGGAAAAAGAAGTTTTTAACATTGGCTTTTAATATTGATAAAAAGTATGGATGGACATTGTTTTTAGTGGAAGATTGGAAATTGAAAAAAAGATTTTTTTCTTCTAAGGAGGCAGACAAACACTTGGAGGTGTTAAAGTCTTCTTTAGAAAATTGTGATTTTAATGATGATTTATATTATTTCAAATAGTTATATTTTAAATCAAATCAAACGATCTTTTGAGGGTAGTGGATTAAATAGTGATTTTATCAACTTCCTTTACTACTTTGTAATATCTTGCATTCTTTTTTTCCCAATACTATTTTTAATACATCTATATGTTAAATGGAAAGAATCTAGAGATGATTCTAACGAATTTGGTTCTATTTCTGATAAAGAGACAATCAAAAATATTTTTGATTTTGCTTTGATCCAGCGTAGTAGGTTTGATATTAGTATTGGACGGTCTGATTCCATGGTGTATGCTACATTGGTTGATTATGATGATGAATTTATATATTTAGAAATGCCTTCTTATTTAAAAATAAGCAAAGTTTGGTTTAAAAAAAATTTATCTTGTTTTTTTAAGATAGGTTCAGGCAAATTAAATGCTATTTTTTATAATTTTAAATCTATTGTTGTTGATTATTATGTAAATAAAGGTTCATATATTATTAAATTAAAGCTTCCTGAAAAATTATATTTAGGACAAAAAAGAAGATTTTTAAGAATAGAAATACCTTCTAAGTATATAAAAAGTATTAAATTGTGGCCTGCTTTTTTAGATAAATATGCTGGATTTTCAAAAGATATTTCAGAGTGGGGAGAACCTTTAGGTTTATACGATGAGAGAAAAAGAAATATATTTCTTAAGGATATATCTGGAGGTGGAATTAAGCTAGGTATAAAAAAGAAGATTGTATCTGATGTTGTTAAATTTAAAAGAGATAATGAATATATATTTTTGTATCTACATCTAAATCCAACATATACCAATACTAATATGTTTTTTTATTTTATATGTAAATTAAAAAACGTTTATTTAGCTGATGATCAAGAGTTTTATTTTTTTGGTTTTCAGTTTGTGGCAGAAGGTAAAGTAAAAGCTAATTCTACTCAAATAGAATGGAAAGAAATTCCTTTGGAACAGGGATGCGAAAGTTTGGGTAATTGGCTTTTTGAAAAATATTTGGAAATATATCGCCAGAAAGGAACAGTATAAAAGGGGGAATAAATTGGAAGATTCAGGCGAAATTAAATTTTGGGATTGGATTAAAAATTTTTTTTCGTCAAAAGATAATTCTTCATTAAAAGAGTTACTTAAAGAGGCTAAAGAAAGAGGATTATTAAAGTATGATGAATATCAAATGCTTTTAAATGTATTAAAGTTAGCTCATTTACGTGTAGATGAAATTATTGTTCCTAGGACTGATATGGTTTGTGCAGAGATTGATCAGAACATTGATGAAGTGGTAAAGACTGTAATTGAATGTGGTCACTCTAGAATTCCTGTTTTTAAAGAAACTAAGGATCAGATTGTTGGAATTATCCATGCAAAAGATTTGTTGAAAATTTACTATCTAGACAAAGAAAATATAAGATTAAGCGAGATAATTAGAAAACCCTATTTTGTTCCTGAAACAAAAAGAGTAAGGGATTTATTATTGGAGCTAAAATCAAAAAAGATGCATATGGCAATTGTGTTAGATGAATATGGAGGAACTGCTGGCCTAGTTACAATGGAAGATATTTTAGAAGAAATTGTTGGCGAAATAGAAGACGAATATGATTTGCCAAGACCAGAGGAAATCATCTCACAGGGTAATGGAGTTTATTTAGTTTCAGGACGAGTAGATTTAGAAGAATTTAATGAAAAGTTAAAAATAAATTTACATTCCGAACAGGTAGACACTTTAAGTGGATATTTATGTGAGAAAATGGGACATGTCCCTCAGAAGGGAGAAATATTAGAGGGTGATAATTTTAAAATAGTTATAGAAGATGCTGATTTGAAACATGTTCATTGGGTAAAAGTATATACTTCTGATAGGTAAAATTTTGTTTGTGAAGAGTGTTTTTTATTTAGTTTTAATATCTTTTTGCTGTTTTTTTTCTTATCCTAATCCATATTTTTGTTTTCCTCCTTTTTTGTTTTTATTATTAGGATCTTTACATGTATTGGCTATAGAAAAAAGAAATTATTCTAAATTCGTTTATATTTATGCAAGTTTTGGTTATGCTGTTGTTTTTTATTGGATTTATTATCCATGTTATAAATATGGTAATATTCCCTTTTATCTTTCATGGTGTTTTCCTATATTAATGGGTTTTTATTTGTCTATTTATATTTGGGTATACTATATTTTAATACGTTTAATGCGAAGATATCTTTCTTTCTTATGGCTTGGGATTTTTGCCGCGGGTCTTTGGATGTCGTTAGAAATTATTAGAGAATATTTTTTATCAGGCTTTCCCTGGCCAGATTTAGCTTTGATTTTTTCTCCATATCCTTTTTTTTTACAATGTTTAAAGTTTATAGGAGCAAAAGGATTTTCTTTTTTTGTGGTGTTAATAACATTTTTTCTAATCAATAGAAAATATGTTTTCGTCTCCTTTTCTATCTTTATGATTTTAATTTTATTAAATATTTTTAGTTTACTTTCTGTTCCTCAGACTATTTCTAAATTAAAAGTTAGGTTAGTTCAGGGAAATATTGATCAAGAACATAAATGGGATAAAGAATATCAAGAAAATACCGTTCATACTTATATTAACTTATCTTTAAAAAATGTTTATAAAAATAAAAAATTAGATTTAGTTATTTGGCCTGAGACATGTATGCCCTTTTACTTTCAAGAGAGAAGTAAACTTTCTAATATAATTAGAAAGTTCGTTAGAGATAATAAAGTATATCTTTTATTTGGATCTCCTGGTTATAAATTTATATCAGTAAAAAAATATTTACTTTTTAATAGAGCATATCTTTTGAACGATAAAGGTGATATTATAGGAATATATGATAAGCAAAAATTAGTGCCATTTGGTGAATATTTGCCATTTAATTTCTTATACTCTGTGTTTAGATTTTTTTATACTGGTGTGGGAGATTTTTCGCCTGGTCTTTTAACTGATCCTCTTAAAATGAATAATCTTGCTCTTGGAGTACTTATTTGTTATGAAGCAATTTTTTCGCATTTAGTAGAAGATAGAGTAAATAAAGGATCTGAAATTTTAATTAATATCTCTAATGATGCCTGGTTTGGAGATACCTCTGCTCCTTATCAACATCTTTTTTTAACTACATTAAGGGCTATAGAACAGCAAAGATATATATTGAGATGTACAAATAGTGGCATAACAGCTATTATTTCTAATAAAGGTGTTGTTTTAAAAAAAATAGATCTTTTTAAAAAGGGGTATCTTGATTTTATTGTTTATACAATAAAAGAAAAGAGTTTTTTTAATAAATATTTTTATTACATTTATTCATTTCCCTTTATTATATTAATTATATTTTTTTTAAAAATTTTTTTCTAGGTGGTGTAAAGGATGTTAGATTTGAATGAATTGAAAATATCAAGTATAGATACTATAAATAAACTAGATGAATTATGGAGGCGTCTTTGACTTAAAAGTTAAAGAAAAAGAATTAGCAGAAATAGAGAAAAAATTAAGTGATGCTTCTTTATGGTCAAATCATGAAAAAGTAACTCCTCTTTTGCAACGGAAAAGAGAATTAGAAAATATATTGGAAAAGATAAAAAATCTTTATTCTAAAAAGGAAGATTTGTTAGTATGGCTAGCTCTAGTAGAAGAAGGAGAATCAGAATGTTTGCAAGAAGCTGAAAAAACTTTAAGATTTTTAAAGGAGAGCTTAGAGATATTAGAAATGGAGCTATTATTGAGTGGTGAGGGAGATGACGCAGAAGCTATACTCGAGATTCATCCAGGAGCAGGTGGCATAGAAGCTCAAGATTGGGCTGAAATGTTGCTTAGAATGTATACTAGGTGGGCGGAAAGACATTCTTTTAAAATAGAATATTTAGATTATATAGGAGGAGAAGAGGCTGGAATAAAAAGTGTAACCTTGCATGTAAAAGGAACTTATAGCTATGGGTTCTTAAAAGGTGAAAAGGGAACACATCGTTTAATAAGAATTTCTCCTTTTGATGCTTCTAAGAGACGTCATACATCTTTTGCTTCAGTAGATGTATATCCTTACGAAAGGGAAGATATTAAAATAGAAATTAAAGAAGAAGATTTAGAAATAGAAGCTTTTAGAGCTGGTGGTCCTGGTGGACAGCATGTTAATAAAACAAGCTCGGCGATAAGAATTATTCATAAACCTACAGGGTTAGTAGTTCAATCTCAAAATGAGCGATCTCAGTTTCAAAATAAAGAAATAGCTTTAAAAATTTTAAAAGCCAAGCTACTTCAAATGGAACTTGCTAAAAGGCAAGAGAAAAAACAGGAAAGTTATGAGGCAAAAACGCAAATTTCTTTTGGTCATCAAATTCGAACTTATACTTTACATCCATATCGCTTAGTAAAGGATCATAGGACTGGCTATGAAACGAGTAATGTAGAAGATGTTTTAGATGGTAATATCGATATTTTTATTAAAGAATATTTAATATTTTTAAATTCAGGAACTAGAGACAATGGTAACAACTGAATTAAATAAACAAGATTTGTTAAATGAATTAAAAAAGTTAGAGCTTTTAGTAAAAAAAGATAAATTAGATAAAAATTTAGCTTATATTTTATTTACATTTTTTCATTCTAATTATGTTGATAAGATAAAAAAGGTAATTTGTGAGGTAGATAAAGATAATAAGTGGTTTTTACTACCAATTAAAAAAGATAAATTTAGTCTATCTTTACACTTATTCGAATTGTTTTCATATTTGAATAAATATAAAAATATGGATTTTCTTACCTCTTTATATAATAAAAGATTTTTTGAAGAGACTTTTGTTAGAGAGATACAAGATGCTAGAAAGTTTAAAATCCCTTTATCTTTGTTAATATTTGATATAGATAATTTTAAAAGTGTAAATGATACATATGGACATCAAGTTGGGGATATAGTTTTAAAAGGAGTTGCTCAGATTATAAAAAATCAAATTAGAGGAAATGATTTTGCATGTAGAATAGGAGGAGAGGAGTTTGCTGTTATTTTTAGAGGAACTAGTATTAGGCATATTTATGGCATAGCAGAAAGAATTTTAAAAGAGGTAGAAAAGTTTAGATTTAAGGTAGAAAAATTTGATATTAAAATAACAATTTCTGCAGGTGGAGTAGTATATTCAGGATATGGGAAAGTAGAGTCAAGTAAATTATTTGAGATAGCAGATGCTAATTTATATAAAGCTAAAAGAAATGGTAAAAATAGATTTTATATATCTTTTTATTCTGAAGAAGAAAAAGATAGTGCTACTTTAGTAAATGAGGCTGAGAAAAATATTTTATTTAAGAGTTAAGGATTATGAAAAGAAAAAATATTAGTTTATCAATTGTGAGTGGAAAAGGAGGAGTTGGAAAAACAAATATTACTTTAAATCTTGCTTATATTTTACATAGTCTTGCTAATCAAGTCATTGTTATTGATTGTGACTTAGGATTAGCAAATTTAGATATTTTATTGGGAGTAACTCCTAAAAAAAATCTAAAAGATTTGTTAAGTGAAGATATAAAGCCCGAAGAAATCATTTTAAGTTTAGATAAAACAGGACTAGATTTTATTCCAGCAGCTTCTGGTGTTTTAGATTTATTAGAATATGAAAGTGATATTCAATTTTTACTAGCTAAAAAATTAGATACTATCCTATCTAAATATGATTTTATATTATTGGATTTAGGCGCTGGTATTAGTAATGGAATTTTATCTTTTGCTCTATCAACGTCTTTAAGGATTGTTATTATTACGCCAGAACCGACCTCTCTGACTGATAGTTATGCTTTAATTAAAATATTAAAAAATCATTATAATCAATCTAATTTTTTTATTTTGGTTAATATGGTGGAAAATCAACAAGAAGCTAAAAAAAGTTTTGAAAGGTTAAATGTTGCGTGCCAAAAATTTTTAGGGATAGAGTTAATGTATTTGGGATATGTACGAGAGGATAAAAATCTTTCAGAGGCAGTAAGGCAACAGAAACCTTTATTTAAGTTATATCCTACTTCAAAGGCTTGTTTAGATTTGATAAATATAGCTAAAAAGCTTATAAATTTTACAGAAAAAACAACATTAGTTAAAAAGGGATTAAATTTAATAGATAATTTTAAAAAGTAAGGTACTTGATTGAAGGTAATGAAGAGGATATGAAAGCAAAAAAAGGAGGCTATAAAGGATGAATAAGAGTGATTTAATAAAGCAATTGGCAGAAGATAAGAATCTAACTCCTGAAGAAGCAAGTGACTTTGTAAATACTTTTTTTGACTCTATGAGAGAGGCATTGCTTGCTGGAAAAAGAGTGGAGATTAGGGGGTTTGGGAGTTTTAAAATTAAAGAGTATAAAGGCTATGTTGGAAGAAATCCTAAGACAGGAGAAAAGGTAGAGGTAAGACCTAAAAAGCTTCCATTTTTTAAAGTTGGTAAAAATTTAAAGGATTTTGTTAATAGTTAATAATTGAATGTTAAGTAATGTTTGATAAGAAGATGAAAAGAAGTATTTTTATATTTTTTATTTTAGTTTTTTTCTCATGGCCGTTTAAAGCATTTAGTGGCACAGAAATATATTATGTTGCAAATACTAAATGTAAGATAGAGCCTTGTCCTGCTTGAGGGGGAAAAACTCTTGGAGGTTTAGCCAGGAGAAAAAGTTTTTTTGATTTTAGAAGAAAAGAGAATACTTTTTTTATTTTTGGTCCTGATGAGTTTTTATGCAATAAAGCATTGGAAAATAAACAGTTTTTTCAAGATTTAAAAAAAGTTTATTTATTATCAGGATATGACATAGGTGTTGTAAATGAAGAAGAATTTAATATCTTTAAAAAGTATTCTATTGATTTTCCTAAAAACTGGTTTCATTTAGATGAAAATATAAATTTTTTTCTTTTAAAGAAAAAAATTGTAATAATTGTTTTGCCAACTATTAAAAAGAAAAATATAAAGATATTTTCTAAAAAATTATCATCTTTTTATCATAAAATAAAATATAAGTATAAAAACCTTCCTATAATTGTAATATCTGCATTAGGGTATTATATGGAAAAAGAACTATTAAATAATGTTAAAGAAATAGAAATACTATTTGGAAGTGGAGATGGCCCTGGATTTTCTGGAGAATTAGTTAATAATCAGAGTACATTATGGGTAAGACCATATTCTAAAGGCAAGGCAGTAAATTATGTCGATATAAAAGATTATATTTCTTTTTTAAAAACTAAAAAATGGATTTATAAAAAAAATATTTATTGGAAAGTTTTTGGATTAGGTGATGATATTAAGGATGATCAGATGATAAAAGATATTGTTAAAAGGATGAGATAATAATGGATTTAGTTTTTTATAAAATGCAAGGAAGCGGCAATGATTTTATTTTATTTGATTTAAATAGTGTGCCTGTAAATATATCTCAAATGTCAGCTTGGGCAAAAAAATTATGTCAAAGGTGTTTTGGAGTGGGAGCAGATGGGTTAATTTTTTTAGAAGAGGTTAGAAATGGTGAGATAGATTTTAAATGGCATTTTTATAATGCTGATGGAACTAAAGCTGAAATGTGTGGGAATGGGGCTAGATGTGCTGCTTGGTTAGCTAATTATTTAGGTCTTGCGGGTAAGGAACAGGCTTTTTTAACAGAAGCTGGAGTTATTCATGCAGAGATAGTAAAAGAAAATGAAGTAAAAGTAGAACTGACTGAGCCAAAAGATTTAAAATTGGATGTTAAAATTTTTATAGATGAAAATGATTTTAATATTCATTATGTAAATACAGGTGTTCCTCATGTTGTGTTTTTTACAGAGAATATAAAAGAGATTGATGTAAATAAAATAGGAAGAAGAATTCGTTTTCATGATTATTTTAGTCCTAGTGGTTCTAATGTAAATTTTGTACAGATTGTAAAAAAAGATTTTATTTTGCTTAGAACATATGAAAGAGGTGTAGAAAATGAAACCTATGCCTGTGGAACAGGAGCAGCAGCAAGTGTATATGTTGGATTTGCTTTAGGACTTTTAAATAGAGAAGTAAATGTGGTTACTAGTGGAGGTGAAAAATTAAAAATTTTTCTTCAAGGTGAAAGAATTTTTCTTCAAGGAAAAACTATATTAGTGTATAAAGGTTTTTTAAATAAAAAAATATTGGAGAATATTTAGGAGGTGAAGATGGAAATAAAAGGTGCAATCACTGCTTTAATCACTCCTTTTAAAGCAGGAGAAATTGATGAAGACAGTTATAGAAAGCATATAGAATGGCAAATTGAACAAGGAATAGATGGTCTTGTTCCCTGTGGTACAACAGGAGAATCTGCTACCCTTAGTCATGAGGAACATAAAAGAGTAATTAAGATATGTGTAGAGCAGGTTAAGGGTAGAGTCCCAGTTATTGCAGGGGCTGGATCTAATTCTACTCGTGAGGCAATTGAATTAACTAAGTTTGCTAAAGATGCAGGGGCAGACGCTGCTCTTTTAATTACACCTTATTATAATAAACCTACTCCAGATGGATTGATTGCTCATTATAAAGAAATAGCTAAAGAAGTTTCTATTCCTATGGTAGTGTATAATGTTCCATCTAGGACAGGTTTAAATATTACTCCAGCAGTTGCCAAAAGGCTTTTTACAGAAGTAAAAGAAATTATAGGAATAAAAGAAGCTTCTGGTAATCTAAGGCAGGTAGCTGAGATTATTGAATCGTGCGGTAAAAATTTTACTGTACTTTCTGGAGATGACTTTACTATTTTGCCTCTATTATCTTTAGGTGGTAAAGGAGTTATTTCGGTAGTTTCTAATATTGTGCCCAAGCTGACACATCAGCTGTGTGAAGAATTTTTTAAAGGTAATTTAGAAAAAGCTAGTGATATTCAGATAGAATTATTAACTTTATGCAGAGCTATGTTTATAGAAACAAATCCCATTCCAGTAAAAACTGCGCTTGCTTTAATGGGAAGGATTGAGATGGAGGTTCGTTTGCCTTTAGTAGAGATGCAGCCTCAAAATAAAGAAAAATTGATTGCTGTTTTAAAAGAAAAAAGCCTTTTATAAAAATTATACCAGAAGGGGGAAAATTAACGAATATTTCCCCCTTCTGTCCAATTGACATAATCAATACTAGGTATAATTGTTAACTCGTCTAATAAATTCTTAGGTTCGATTTTTTGATGAGATGTAATATATATCTTATAGATCATTCTATTTTCTCCTTTTTTATAAGAAAAGTTAATAAATTTGACTTTAAAAGGGTAAGCAGAGAGTATTTCTTTAATATATTCTAAACTTTCATAATTACAAGTACATTCTATTACTAGTAAGGCAGAATATTGTTTGGGGATATGTCTTCTTATTTGACGCAGATAATAAAGAACAAAAAGGCTAAGAATTGTGGTAAGAGTGGCAGGGAAATAAAAACCTGCTCCTAAACTTAAACCAATAGCAGTAACTAGCCATAATCCAGCAGCAGTAGTTAATCCTTTAATCACGTTTTTGCCTTTTATTATTGCTCCTCCGCCTAAAAAACCTATACTAGCTATAGTATAAGAAGCAATACGTGCGGGGTCCATTCTGATTACTGAAGAAACAGTAAAATTATGGTATACTTCTGGAAGATAAAGAGAAAGATTCATTAATAAACATGCACCAATACATACTAAGATATTAGTTCTAAGGCCTGCTGGCTCCCCATGGTATTCTCGTTCAAAACCGATTAGGCCTCCATATATAAATGCAAGCCCTAGCTCATAACTCCAATGTAACCACATAAATTGATTATACCTCTTCTTCTAAAAGAACTTGTTCTTTTCCATCTTGAGGTAAGGTTAACACATGGACCTTTTCTTTTAGGGATGTGTTAATTTTTTTACCTATAAAATCTGGATGGATTGGTAAGTCTCTATGGCCTCGATCGATTAAGACAGCTAGTTTTATTTTATTAGGACGTCCAAAATCTAGAATAGCTTCTAAAGCTGCTCTGATTGTTCTTCCCGTAAATATAACATCATCGACTAAAATTATTTCTTTATTTTCTATATTAAAGGGAATATAAGACGCATTTACAAAAGGAGTATTATTTAAAGTAGTCCAATCATCTCTATAGAGGTTAATGTCCAAGCTTCCTATAGGAATATTTAAAGATGTTTTAGAGTCTAATATTGTTTTTAATTTAGTTGCGATATCGATTCCCCTTTTTTGGATTCCAATTAAAGCTAATTTAGAATTATCTTTTGTTTTTTCTAAGATTTCATAGGCCAGTCGTTCAATGATTTTCTCGATTTCTTTTTCTGTTAAAATAATTCTTTTTTTTGGCATAATGACATCCTATTTTTAAGTGATAAATAATAAAATAAGGGTTGCTACAATTAATCTATAGTAAGCAAACGGTTTTAAAGTTATTTTTTCCAATAGGTATATAAATCCTTTAATTGCATACCAGGCAGATATAAAAGATGTTATAAATCCTATTCCTAGGATAATAAAATCATTAATAGAAAATAAAGAATAATTTTTTAATAAATCGTAAAATGTTGCTGCAAACATAATTGGAACAGCTGCTAAAAAAGAATATTTAGCAGCCAATTTTCTTTGCATTCCTAAAAGCATGCCTCCTAAGATAGTTGCTGCAGATCTGGAAAATCCTGGCCATAGAGCAAGACATTGGAAGCATCCTACCAAAAAGGCATTTTTAGAAGTTATTTGATTTAAGTCAACTATCTTATGTTTAGGACAAAAGTGTTCTACAGTTAAGATGAATAAAGCTCCCACTCCTAATGCCCAAGCAACAGTATAGGGTGAAAATAAGTATTTTTTTATATAATGATGACTAAGTAATCCTAGAATTCCTCCAGGTAAAGTAGTTAAAAATAGTAACCATATTCCATACAATCCTTTAAATTTTTTTTGTTTTTTTTCTTGGGAAAAATTAGGAAAAAACAAATCAATAAAGGTATTTTTATATAAAAATATAACCGCTAAAATAGCACCCAGTTGAATAACAATGTCGAATGTCTCAGCTTTTGCTCCGTTAAAGTCAAGAAAGTGACCAGCAATAATCAGATGCCCGGTAGAAGAGATAGGTAAAAATTCAGTCAAACCTTCTATAATACCTAGGATAACAGCTTTTAAGTACAACATGTATTAATCCAATATTTTTTGCAAAAAGGTTTTAATTCTGCTGTTTGATGCTTTAGAAGAAAAAAATTCTTTACTCTTTGCTTCTACTAAGAAAGATCCATTTTCCATGAAAATTACTCTGTCAGCCATTTCCCTTGCAAATCCCATTTGATGAGTAACAATGATCATTGTCATTCCTTCTTGCGCTAACTTTTTAATAGCTTCAAATACTTCTCCCACTAATTCTGGGTCTAAGGCAGAAGTAGGCTCATCAAAAAGCATTAATTTGGGTTTCATTGCTAAAGCTCTTGCAATTGCTACTCTTTGCTTTTGACCACCTGAAAGACAAGCAGGGTAAACATTTTTTTTATCTAAAAGTCCCATTTTGGCAAGCATATCCAAGGCTATGGCTTTAGCTTCTTCTTTTGTTTTTTTGCGTACAGTTTTGGGTCCTTCCATTACATTTTCTAGAACTGTCATATGGGGAAATAAATGAAAATGTTGGAAGACCATTCCTATTTCTGCCCTAAGAGCACATATTTTTTTAGGTTTATCAAGAATACGTTTACCTTTTTTATAGATATAACCAACTTCTTTTCCTTCAAAGAAAATTTGTCCCTTATCTATTTGTTCTAAAAAATTTATTGTTCGTAATAGAGTTGACTTGCCTGAACCAGAAGGCCCAATAATAGCCAATTTCTCTCCTTTATATAATTTTAAATTAACATTGTTAATGGCTACAATATCACCAAACTTTTTATATATATTTTTCAATTCAATTAAAGGGATTTTATCTTTTTTCATATGCTCCAACTTTTCTTTCTATTTTTTCAAATGTAAGTGTAAATATTGTTGTTAAAAGGAGGTAAATAATACCAGCTAAAATCAATATTTTTACATCAAAATAGGTATTAAATAACTGGTCTGCTGAACGCATCAATTCTACCATAGCAATAGTGGAGACTAAAGCAGTATCTTTTATTAAGGCTATAAATTCGTTTCCTATAGGAGGCATGATGCGTTTGTAAGTTTGAGGAATAATTATTCTTCTCATTGCTTGAGAGTATGTCATACCTAAAGCCTTGGCTGCTTCCATTTGTCCAGCATCAATGCTTTGGATTCCTGCTCTTATTATTTCTGCAAGATAAGCTGAGTAATTTAAACCTAGCCCCCAAAAGGCTGCAGTTAATGGTTTTAGGGTTATACCTAAAGCTGGAAGACCATAATAAATAAAGAAAAGTTGTAATAATAAAGGTGTTCCTCTAAAAAGCCAGATAATAAACCAGCAAGTTATATTTAAAGGATAAAACTTACTTATTCTACCTAAAGCAATAATAAGACCTCCAAATGGAGAAACAAGCATAGTAAATAATACTAAAATTAAGGTCATTAAAGTCCCCTTTAAAAGGGCTGGTAAATATTTATATGTATCTCTAAAGAAATTTATAATGACCGGAGTGCTTAGTTCATCTATGGTTTTTAATAATTGATTTGCTTCTTTGTTTTTAGGAAAGTATCTTAATATAGATAGGCATTCTTTTTTTGCTAGTTTATAATTTTGTTGATTATAGTAAAGACGAGCAAGTAATAATCTTGCCTTTAAAAAGTCAGGGTTTTTTTTATTTTGAATAAAAGGGGGAATTTGATGGAGTATATTTTCTGCTTTTTGTAGATTACCTAGTGTTAGTGCTTGTTCTCCTTGCTTGTATAAATTAGCCAATACCTGTTGGTGGTTAAAGCATATTGAAAACAGAAAACAAAAGAACAGGGTCTTAAAGACCCTGTTCTTTAATTTGGTATTTATTTTTTTTGTATTCATTACCATTTTTTAGGATTAGTTATGTCTTCTCCAAACCATTTAACAGAAATTTTTGCCATTGTGCCATCTGCTACCATTTTATCTATTTCAGATTGGATTACTTTTAAAAGTTCTTTATCTTCTTTTCTAAAAGCAACGCCAAAAGGTTCTTTGGTAATAAATCCTGGTAAAATTTTATATTTTCCTGGTCTAACAGATATATAATATCTTCCTGCCACGTTATCTACTACCATAGCATCAAGTCGTCCTGCTTCTAAATCTAAAAACGCTTTTGGATTAGAATCATATTCTCTTATCTCTTGAGGGGATACAGGAAGTTTTTTTACAGCTTCAACAGCAGAAGATCCTTTTTGAACTCCGATAATAGCACTCTTTAAATCTTTAAAAGTTTTTATTTTATTTTCATTAAAACGCACCACTACTACTTGACCATCCATAATGTATGGTTTGGTAAAATTAACTTTTTTAGCTCGTTCAGGGGTTATGGTCATTCCATTCCAGATACAATCAAATTTTTTAGCATAAAGAGAATGGATAACTCCATCCCAAGCAGTTGGTTGCCATTTTATTTTAATTCCAAGACGTTTACCTAAAGTCTCGGCAGCCTCAATATCAAAACCAGTTAAAGTTCCATCTGCTTTTCTAAAGCCCATAGGTGGGAAGGCATCGTCTAGACCAATAACTAGGATTCCTTTAGATTTTACTCTTTCCCATGAGTTGTCTTTAGCATAGCTAGTTGAAATTAATGATAAAAAAAGCACAGAAAATAAAAAGCTTGCCAATAAGCGTTTCACTGACTAACCTCCTTTTGAATTTTTTAAGAGTTAATAATTTGGTGTTTTTGACCTGAATTCTCTTAAGCTAAGTAAGTCAAAGTTGCAAGATAAAAGAGGGGGATAGAATGAGTACAATTATGGATAATAAAAAATTAGAGCAGGCAATTAAATGGATAGATGAGTCTCTTCAAGAAGGTAAAAATTTATCCCAACTATTACAAGAAGTTGGTATGAGATTTAATTTAGGACCAAAAGAGACAGCCTTTTTAGAAAGATTTTTTAAATCCAATAGTAAGGATATGCAAACAAAATAAAATGACGATCTTAAATCGGTATTTAGCTAAAGAAATAGGATTAGGTTTTTTTATTTGTTTGTTTTCTTTTCTTATTTTTTTATTGATTGGCAAATTATTACATCTAAAAGATTTTTTTTTAGGACAAAATATTTCTTTGAAAGATATTGGAGAACTTTTTCTTTATTTAGCCCCTTCCTTTCTTATTATTTTAGTACCAGCTTCTTGCATGATTAGCGTATTTCTAGTTTTTTTAAAGATGAGTTCAGAAAGAGAACTTCTTGCGTTAAAGACTTCTGGCATGAGCTATAAGCACTTTTTTTTCTTCCCCCTTGGTTTTTCTTTTTTATGTGTTCTTTTTTCTTTATATACTTCATTTTTTTTAATTCCTAAGGGAATAGAGATGTTTAGAGAGAAATGTATTAGTATTTTACAATCAAAAACCCAAATTTCTTTACAGCCAGGTATATTTATTTCTAATTTTCCAGGTATAACTATTTATTTTAAAGATATAGATCGTGCTAACAACATAATGAAAAATATTTTTATTGTTTACAAAGATAGCAAAGATAATAGAGTTATTTTGTCTAGTAAAGGAAAGATTCAATTTAATAAAAATGATAATTTAGCTATCATAGATTTAAGTGATGGGAATATATATAATTTATCACAAAAAGAGTGTTATATAATTAAATTTAATTCCTATAAAATTGGTATAGATTTGAAGAACATGTTTTATGGAATAAAATTAGATAATAAAAAACCAAAAGAAATGTATTTTTCAGAAATAAAAAATACTATAAAAAATAGTAAAGATAGCAAAATAATTAGAGTAGCTAAAATGGAATTACAAAGAAGGATAGCATTGCCCTTTTCTTGTTTGATATTAGTATTTTTTACCCTGCCTTTTGCCTTTAACTTATCTGGAATTAAGCAACAATTTGGTGTTATATTTTGTCTATTATTTTTTATAATTTATTACTCTTTATATTTATTGTTTTATTCTTTTGGAGAAACAGGGAAAATTTCCCCTAATTTATCTATGTGGATGCCAAATATAATTTTTTTGATTTTATCAATTTTAAATTATCAAGTGAATTTAGTTGATTCAAAATTGTATTATTGGTTACAAAATAGAAAATTTTTAAGAGTTGATTCATAAATTTATTATGAGAGTTTTAACAAAATATATATTTAAAAATCTTTCTTTATTACTTTTTAATTTTTTTATAGCAGGAATATCAATTTATTTATTATTTGATTTTCTAGATAGGGTTGATGAGTTTATAGAAAAAAAGGTCGTTATTAAAACTATTATTGTCTATTTTTTGTGGAAAATACCTCTAATAATATCCCAAATATCTCCAGGAATATTTTTTTTATCTATCATTTTATTTCTATCACTTGTTTACAATAGAAATGAAATGGTTGCGTTGATGTCAGGTGGTATAGAATATAAAAAATTAGTTTTTATTATATTTTCAATTTCTTTAATATTTATGTTTACTCATTTTTTTATTATTCAAGAATTAGGTAGTTATGGTTTATTTGAAACTGCTAAGATTTGGAAAAAAGAAGTTAGAAATAAGCATTTAGTAAAACAAGAAATATTTAATTCTTGGGTTAAAGATAAAAACAAAATTATTTATTTTAATAAATATAATTTAAAGAAAAAGAAAGGTAATAACATTATTTGCTATGTTGTAGATCTAGAAAGACAAAAAGTTTTAAAACTTTATTATGCAACAAATTTTTTATATTTAAAAAATAAAAAAAGAATTATTTTATTAAATGGGATTAGCATTTCTCCAAATAAGTTTTTAAATTCTAAATATAATAAATTAGAGTTAAAAGCACACTTGGACTTAGAATCTATTGCTACTTTAAAATCAGATTTTCCTAAGGAAGCTCTTTCTGTGTGGAAATTAAAAGGTATTTTAGCACATTTTAAAAAGAACGGTAGCAATATTACAGGTATTTTAACTACATTATATAGCAAATTTTCTTATTCTTTTTCTATCCTTATTTTATCTTTTTTAAGTTCAATTATTGTTTTTTTTGTAAAAAATATCTATAAAAGCTTTTTTATTGGCTTAATTTGTATATTTATCTATTATGCCTTGTTTGTAACAGGAATTTCTTTTGCTGAGGAAGGGATATTATCTCCTTTTATAGGAGCATGGTTGGCAAATTTATTATTTTTAGGTGTATGTATATCGTTTTTTCCAATAATTTTAAAAAATTAATTTTTGCCTAGATCTATTAATTTTTGCCATAATTTATTTTTCCCTTTTCCTGTTTTACTAGAGAAAAGTATTAGGTCTTTAGGATCTGTATTAAGAATAGGTAGCCAGTTTTTCACTTGGCGCGATATTTCTTTTTGGGTACATTTATCAATTTTTGTTAGTACTGGAACAATTTTTATGTTTTCTTGTTCTAGGAAAGAAATTAATTCTAAGTCTAGTTTTTGGGGGCTTAGTCTAGAATCAAGTAAGATGATTATTGCTTTTAAATAGGGGTTGTTATTTAAGTAATGGTAGATAAGGTTTGCCCATTTTTCTCTTTCTTTTTTAGAACATTTTGCATAGCCATATCCAGGCAAATCAACTAAATAAAATTTTTCTGGAAGAATTAGATAAAAATTAAGACTGCGAGTTTTACCAGGAGAAGAGCTTGTCTTAGCAAGTTTTTTTTGTCCTGCTAAGCAGTTGATTAAAGATGATTTGCCTACATTAGAACGACCTGCTATGGCTATTTGAGAAAGGGGTTCACATTTTAATTGCTCTAGGGTATAAATAGTTTTAATTAATTTTAATTCTCTTTTCATGCGGAAAAGTCTAGAATTTTTTTTTGAAAAAGTATAGAGTTTAATACGAACTGAATTTGTTTATAATATTAAAAAAGGAGTTAAGAAATGAGAAGATTATTTTTATTTTTAGTAAGTTTGTTTTTGTTGATTGGAAGTGGTTGTGCTTCTAAGCCTAAAATAAAAAAAGAACTTATTTTTAAACCTCAAAATGCTCTACAAAAAGTTTCCAAGTCTATTAAAGTAAAGGTAAAGATAAGTAAAAAAGAATATCAAGAGCAAGGAAAAGATATTTTATGGCAAAAGGCTTTAAAAAAAGGCTTAGTAGCAATAAATAGGCAAATATTAAAAGAACAGCTTATTGTGAGACCTACAAATATTGGTCTTAATCCTGAACAAATTCTTTTTTCTAAATCTGGAGACTTAAATCCTATTTATAATTCTTACTCTAATGAATATATTCAAAACTTTGAAATTAATGTAGAATTAATTCCTGACTTTGTGTTGGCAGGCAGAGTAATTAGTTTAAAAGAAAATAGTTATACGATTGGTGAATATGAATTTTGTTATATAGGTATTTATCACCCGTTGGCTTTACAGAAGAATTATTTTTTTATTGGTAAGTTTTCTCCTCAAGAAGATATAGTAAGGATCGTGGGTGTGGGTAGAATTGTTCAGGCTATCCCAGAAAGTAATGTAGGAAAAGATAAAGATAAGGGATATAAGTTGTTAGTTCAAGGAGAGCTTTATGAAGTTCAAGAAGAAATTGAAAAAGGCGATTTGATTTTCTTGCCAATTATTAAAGTCCGGGCTATTAATGAGCCAGTAGTTGGATCAACGACTTCTCAGCAAGAAGAGATTGTAGTAGAACCAAAATACTTAGAAGAACCAAATTTACCTAAGGAATCTAAATAAAGGTGAAAATAGCAATTATAAATGGTCCTAATTTAAAATTTATTGGACAAAGAGAGACAAATATATATGGTAAGCATTCTTTAAAAGACTTAAGAAAATATATTCTTGCTAATATACATAATGTTAAGGATTTAGAATTAGATATATATCAATCTAATTCAGAAGGTAAGTTAATAGATTATATTGAGGAGTTTTGGATAAATAAAGGAAATGGTATAGTTATAAATGCTGGAGCTTATACTCATACGAGTATTGCATTAGCTGATTGTTTAAAATGGATAAATATACCTTATATAGAGGTTCATTTAAGTAATGTATATGCAAGAGAGTCTTTTAGACATAAAAGTTTTATTGCTAAAAATGCTGTTGGTGTGATTTGTGGATTTGGAATTGATAGTTATGTGTTAGGGGTGGAAGCCCTAATAAAGAAAATTAAGGTTAGAGGAGGTTAAATGCTTTCTACAACAGATTTTAGAAGGGGATTAAAAATAGAGATAGAAGGGACCCCTTATGAAATTTTGGAGTTTTTACATGTAAAGCCAGGGAAAGGTGGAGCATTTGTTAGAACAAAATTAAAAAATTTACTCACAGGTAGTATAATTGATGAAACTTTTCGAGCTGGAGAGAAGTTTGATAAACCAGATTTAGAAACTAGAAGTTATCAATATCTTTATAAAGAAGATAATGGCTTTGTGTTTATGGATATGACTACTTATGAACAGATAAATGTAAGTAAAGATACTTTTGGAGATAAAGTAGGTTTTTTAAAAGAGGGAGAAGAAGTAAAAGCTCTTGTTTATAAAAACCAACCTATTGATTTGGATTTACCTGCTTCAGTAATTTTAGAGGTTGTGGAAACAGAACCAGGAGTAAAGGGTGATACTGTGTCCGGTGCTACTAAGCCTGCAAAATTAGAAACTGGCTTAGTAATTCAAGTGCCTTTATTTATTTCTGAAGGAGATAAAGTAAAAGTTGATACTAGAAGTGGTGAATATATTGGTAGGGAATAAGAGGTAATAATCATTGGGAGAAAAAAAGCTTTTTAAGGAAGCAGGGGTTATTTTTTTAATTGCATTTACAATTCTGTTAGTTATAAGTTTACTCACTTATTCTCCAAAAGATCCTTCTTTTACTTCTTCTGGCTTTATTAATTTAAAAGTTAATAATAAAGCAGGCTTAGTTGGGGCATATCTGGCAGGCCTGCTTTTTGATTTATTTGGTTTGGGAGCTTTTATTTTTGTTCCTATTCTATTTTTTTTAATTTTTTTAATTTTAAAAGGTCATAAATATTTTTATACTTGGCGCTGGATTAGTTTAATTTGTCTTTGTTTTTGTATTTTTACCTGGCTTTGTTATCCTTATTTAAAAACATTTTCTTTTCACTCTATTTCTGGGGGGGGATTTATAGGGCAGTATTTATACTATTTTTTAAATCATTACCTAAAGTTTTGGGGCGGAATTATAATTTTATCTACTTTTACTATCGTTAGTGTGCAATGTACTTTTAACTTCTCGTGGTTAAGTTTATTTAAAAAATTAGTTCCAACTGAAGAAAATGGAGATAATTTTATTCCCCAAAATTTACCAAAATCCAAAAGTTTATCTAAAATTAAAACAGTTAAAAAGAAAGTAAAACAAGATATTATTGAGTCTAAAGTAAATAAAGAGCAAAAATATCTTGTTAATAGTAATTTAAAGCTACCAGATATTAATTTACTAAAAGATGTTCCAAAGCAAAAATCTTCTTTTTCTTCTGAACATTTAAAAGACTTATCTCAAAAAGTACAACAGTGTTTAGAACATTTTGGAATTCAAGGAGAAGTAGAAAAGGTTACTCCTGGGCCAGTGGTAAGTATGTTAGAGTTTAAACCTGCTCCAGGTATAAAAGTAAGTAGAATAGCAAATTTAAGTGATGACTTAGCCTTAAATTTAAAATCTTCTAGAGTGAGAATTATAGCTCCTTTACCTAAAAAAGATACTGTAGGTATAGAAATTCCTAATCCTACACGAGAGTATGTGTATTTAAAAGAAATTTTGGCAAGCAAGGTCTTTGATATAAAAAGCAATGCTTTGCCCTTAGCCTTGGGTAAAGATATTCAAGGCCGTCCAATAGTAGTCGATTTAGCTAAAATGCCCCACCTTTTAGTTGCAGGTGCTACAGGAGCTGGAAAAAGTGTTTGTTTAAACTCTTTTTTGCTTAGCTTATTATTTGCTCATCCACCGAAAAGTTTAAGATTATTGCTTATAGATCCTAAAAGGATAGAGCTTTCTGTATACAATAATTTACCTCATTTGGTACATCCAGTAGTTACAGAATCAGGTTTGGCTAAAGTAGCGTTAGAATGGGCTGTTGCAGAAATGGAACAAAGATATGAATTAATGGCTCAATTAGGCGTTAGAAATATTCAAACTTACAATCAAAAAGTAGAGCAAGAAGATGCTGAATTACCGTATCTTGTTGTTATAATTGATGAAATGGCTGACTTAATGTTGACTGGGGGAAAAGAAGTAGAAACCAGTATTGTACGGTTAGCTCAGTTGGCTAGAGCTGCAGGAATCCATATTATTTTAGCTACACAGAGACCTTCTGTTGATGTAGTAACAGGTATTATTAAAGCAAATTTTCCTGCTAGAATAGCATTTCAGGTTAGTTCTAAACACGATTCGCGTACTATTTTAGATAGTAATGGGGCTGAATATCTTTTAGGAATGGGAGATATGTTATTTAAATCTAGTGGTGGAGAGTTGAAGAGGGTGCATGGAGCGTACGTTGGAGAAGAAGATATTGGTAGGATAGTAGAATTTTGGCAGAAAAAACAACCTACTCAATATTTAATTGATTTTCAAAATTGGAAAACAGCTCAAACAGAAACTGAATTGGAAAATGGTAGAAATGATATCATAGATGATCCTAAATATTCAGAGGCAGTAAAATATGCTATAGAAAATGGAAAAGTTTCGATTTCTTTAATTCAAAGAAGATTTAGAATTGGATTTAATAAAGCTGCTCTTTTTATTGAACAAATGGAAAAAGATGGGATTATAGGTCCTCAAGAAGGTAGTAAACCTAGACGGGTATTAATTAGTAAATAAGTTGTTTTGAATAAAGTAAGTCTTTTTTTATGGCAAAAATGTCTTTTGTTTTTTGTTCTTGGGATCCTTACCTTTAGATTTCCTTTCTATGGTTCTATTTTATTTTTAGCTTTATTTTTTATATTTTTTCAACAAAATAAAACAAAATTATTTTTTTGTTTTTCATTAAGTTATATTAGTGGTATTTTTTACTTATATTATAGGTTACCATCATTTTGTATAGAAAAAGATTTAAGTTTCTTTAAAAGTAAAATATATGTAGAGGGCTGTATTGAAAATATATTATTTCTTCCAAACAGCTATAGTAGAATAATTTTAGATAATTTAAAATTTAATAAGAATCCAGTTGGTCATAATTTAGTTATTAATTTAAATTATCAATTAAAACAATTAGATATAGGAGATAAAATAAGGGGAGTATTTAAGGTTAAACCAATAACTGGATTAAAAAATAAAGGTTATTTTGGTTATAGTTTTTATTGGTTAAAGAAAAATATATTTTTTAAGACATATCAATACAATAAAAAAAATTTTGTAATAGAAAAAACTCGAAGTAATTCGTGGAAATATTTTGCTTTTAAAGGTTGGAAAAAGGTTAAAAATCGTATTTTGAAGATTTTTTCTACCTTGAGGCAATATAGTAATGAAGCAAAAGCGTTATCTTTAATATTTCTTTTAAATGATAAATCTTATTTAAATTTTAATTTGATAGAAATATTTAGAAAAGGGGGGTTGTCTCACAGTTTAGCTTTATCAGGACTTCATTTAAGTGTTATCCTATTATTAGGCTTTGTCTTAAGTTGGATTATATTTTACATTTTTCCCAATACTGG
This sequence comes from Desulfonauticus submarinus, assembly GCF_900104045.1. NCBI lineage: Bacteria > Pseudomonadati > Thermodesulfobacteriota > Desulfovibrionia > Desulfovibrionales > Desulfonauticaceae > Desulfonauticus > Desulfonauticus submarinus. Next base: position 305,324 of record NZ_FNIN01000001.1, on the reverse strand, counting down.
CTTATTTATACCTAGAATAAAGTTAGGTATAATTTTCTCTATTTTATTTTCTATTTTTTATTTATTTCTTGCTCGCTATCCGATCTCTCTTGTGAGGGCAGAAATAATGTTTTTTTGTTGGGGATTATTATTTTTATTCAATAAAAAAAATTTTTTTCTTGATGGTTATTTTTTAGCTCTTTTTTTTATTTTAATTTATTCTCCCCAGTCATTATTTGATATATCTTTTCAGTTTTCTTTTTTAGCTGTTATTGGTATATATTTATTTTATACTTTTTATATATCGAAATTAAATATTAAGTTTAAATTAGCAAGGTATATATTTTATATATTTATTTCAACTGTTGCTGCAAATTTGTTCATTTTGCCATTACAAGTATATTATTTTAATCAAATCTATTTATCTTTATGGGTTAATATTATTTGGATCCCATGGTTATCGTTTATAATTATTCCAAGTGGATTTTTGGGATTAATTTTTTCATTTTTCCCTTATATTTCTAAAATATTTTTTCACATAATGCTTTTAAATTTGGATAAATTTTTAATTTTTTTACATTATTTAAATAAGAACGATTTATTAAAAATTGTTTTATCATTTAGACCAAATGGATATTTAATTATTTTATATTATATAATGCTTTCTCTGTTGTTTATTAAAAAACAGAGATATAAAATTTATGTCCTATTAATATCTTTTTCTATTTTTGTGGTTATAATTTTTAAATTGGAAAACAAATTTTATTCTAAATTAGTTATTTATGATGTTGGTCAAGGTCAATCGATTCTTTATGAAAGAAAAGGAAAAAGGGTTTTGATTGATGGTGGAGGGAGTTTTAATCAAAATTATGATTTTGGAAGAAAGATTTTATCAAAAATATTAACTTATCAAAAGAGACCTTTTTTAAATTTTGTTTTTTTAACTCATCCAGATATAGATCACTTGAGAGGACTTTATTATATATTAAATAATTTTAAATATAAGAAATTTTATTTTAATGGAAGTTTGCCAGCATCTTCTTATGATAAAAAGATTTTTAAAATGATTTTAAATAAAGTAGAGTATCAAATATTATATAAAGATAACCTTATAAAAATCAGTGATGATGATTATATTAGGATTTTACATCCACCTGTGGATTATCATTTCAAAAGTAAAAATAACAATTCTCTTGTATTACAAGTAGTAGAAAATGGGAAAAATAACTATTTAATATGTGGAGATATAGAAAAAGACGGATTAAAGTATTTAGCATCCCGTGTAGAGAATTTAAAATCAAAAGTGCTAATTATACCACATCATGGTAGTAAAACAGCATTTTATCCTTTATTTTATCAAAAAGTTAATCCTGAGATTGTAGTAGTTAGTTGTGGTTTTTTAAACCATTTTAATTTTCCTGATAAAACTATTTTAACCTATTTTCAAAGTAAAAATATTCCTCTCTATACTACAGCTAATTTAGGACAAATAGATATTATCAATTTAAATAATAAAAAAATTAAAGTAGTTTTTGATTCTAAAATAAAACAACAATTGACCTACTTTTGTATCAATAATTAAAAGAAATTTAAATTTTTTCTAACCAATAACATAGTTTTTTCAGCCTCTTCTTGTGCTTTTTTATTTCCTTTGTTTAATATTTCTTCAACTAAAGATTTATCTTTATCTATTTGTTTTCTTTTTTCATGAATAGGTATGAGAAATTTTTCTAAATTTGTAAGTAATATTTTTTTACAATCAACACATCCCCATTTTGCTTGAGTACAGTTTAATTTTATTTCCTCTCGTATTTCTTTAGGAGTAAGGAGTTTGTGGTAAGGATATAAATTACATTTATTAGGATCTCCTGGATCAGTTTTTCGTTTTCTATTGGTATCGGTAAGCATAGACATTATCTTTTTTTGGACAGAATTCATATCTTCGTTTAAAAGAATAGCATTGCCATAACTTTTACTCATTTTACGACCATCTAGTCCAGGAAGACGTGATGCTTCTGTTAATTTAGCTTGTGGTTCAGGAAAGGTGTTTCCATATAAAAAGTTAAATCTTCTCGCAATTTCTCTAGTAAGTTCAAGATGAGGTAATTGATCGTCTCCTACAGGCACATATTGTGGCCTGTAAATTAAAATATCAGAAGCCATAAGAACAGGATATCCTAAAAAGCCATAGGTATTTAAATCTTTTGCAACTAGTTCTTGTTTTACTTCTTTATAAGTTGGATTTCTTTCTAACCAACCTAAAGGGGTAAGCATTGATAAGATAAGGTGTAATTCCGCATGTTGTTTTACTTGTGATTGTAAGAATATGATGCATTTTTCTGGGTTTAATCCTACAGAAAACCAATCTTTTATCAACTCGGTAATAAAAGTTTTTATTTTTTGAGGATTATTATATTCACTTGTTAAGGCATGCCAGTCTGCTACAAAAAAATAACATTCATATTCATTTTGAAAGTTTATCCAGTTTCGTAAAACACCAAAGTAATGTCCTAAATGTAATGGTCCTGTGGGTCTCATTCCAGAAACAATTTTGTCCTTAGTCATACAAAATTACTCCTTTAACTTAGAATATATTTATAGATAATGTTTAAAGTATTTTCTAAAAAACCATTTAAAAGGCCAGTAAATACAAATAAGAGAATAATAAAAAACCCGTATTTTTCTAATCCTAAATATTTAGGTAGCCAAGAAGAGGGTAGAAAATAAGCTACAACTTTACTTCCATCAAGAGGAGGAATAGGGATAAGATTAAAAACTCCTAAAATAATATTTACGATTACTCCTGCAGCAGATATTTGATAAACAGGATATACTATATATACTTGTCCAAAAGATATTCCAAATGGATTAAAAAAAATACTAAGTTTAAAAATAAGCCAGAAAACAAGAGCTAAAAAGAAGTTTACTAAAGGTCCTGCTATGGAGACTAGTAAAAGTCCTTGTTTTAAATTTTTAAAATAGTTAGGATTTATAGGTACTGGTTTAGCCCAGCCAATGGTTCTTGTTACTATAAGAACTAGAAGGCCTATAGGATCTAAGTGTTTAAGTGGATTTAAGGTCAAACGCCCAGCATTTTTAGCTGTGGGATCACCTAAAAGATAAGCTACATATCCATGGCCAACTTCGTGAAGAGTGATACCTAAAATTAGTGGAAAAATAAAAATAGATAGCTCTCGTAAACTAGAATAAAGTGATTCCATAATTAGTAAAGATTAACAGTTAGTTTTAAAAGGTGCAAGTAAATTATAAACGATCACAGGGGATATTGGCTAGATGTTCTTCTAAAATATCTGATATTGTATTTTTAGAAATATCAAAGTATTTATTGCAGACCTTGCAATAAAGATATATTTTTTTTCAAGATGGTTTTAGTTTTAAAACATTTTTGCAATAAGGACAAAATGGTGGTAGCTTCTTTTTTTTAGTTTTATTGGACATGTAATCTATTTTTATCCAAAATGGTTAAGTTGGCAAGAAAAAATGAGTACCAATACAGAAGATTTAAATAAAGAACTTATTTTTGGCATATTAAAAGACTCTGCAGATAATTTTTTTGGAAGAAGGAGTCGTTTAGAAACGGAAATAGAATTTATTAAAAATAAAATAGAAGAATTAAAATTAAAAGCAAAACAAATAGAAGATGTTAAAAATATTATTCAATTAATGGTAATAACTCAAGAAAATTGGATGAAATTTTCTGATATTTTAGGGGTAGATCTAGGTTCTTTTAATGTAGAAATAAAAAAAATATCAGCCTGTCCTTTTTCTTTATTTTTAAAATCAAAATATAAAAAATGTTTTTTTTATTATTATAATGTATTGTTTAAAAAGATAGAAATATATAAATATGGTGAAGAAATATATGATAAAGAAAAAAAAATAAAAAAGATATCATTTAACTATTATCTATTAATTAAAATTATAAAACAGATTAATAAAAAAATTGATGAAATAAATACATATTATTCTCCAAGTAAATTTTTACAATTTTCTAAAGAAATTTCTTCATCTATTACATCTTTAGACAAAAGTAATGTAACTGGTTCAATGTTTGTTTATGATATAGATAATGATTTTAAATTTAATAAATTAAGTTTATCGGAGTTTGAATTAAAGGAATATCCAGATATTCCTTCTCTAAATAAAAAATTGATCAAGAAAATTAATTCCTTATTGAACATAATTTATAGAGATCATAGAAAAAAAATTCAAAGTTTATTCAAATAGATGTTTCGTATTTATCATGAACAAGTTAACATGTAATGTCCCAAAAGAACCCGGTGTTTATTTAATGAAAGATGAAAATGATAGGATTATTTATGTAGGAAAGGCAAAAAATTTATATAAAAGAATAAGTAGCTATTTTAGAAGTCAGAATGATTTAAAAGTCAAAAAGATGGTGTCTAAAGTAAAAAATATAGATTTTATTATCACTAATTCAGAAAAAGAAGCATTGATTTTAGAATCTAATTTAATAAAAAAATATAAACCAAAATATAATGTTTATTTTAGAGATGATAAACAGTATTTGTTATTTGTTTTAAATAAAAAAGAAAAATATCCATCTTTAAAAATTTCGAGAAGATTTTCCAAAGATGATATTGTATTTGGACCTTTTACTTCTGCATATAAAGCTAGAGAGACAATGAGGATTATTAATAAAATTTTTAAATTAAAAAAATGTAATAATAAAAATTTTAAAAATAGAGTTCGTCCTTGTCTTCAGTATCATTTACAACGTTGTTTTGCTCCATGTTGTTATAAGGTAGATGAAAAAAAATATTGGGAAGAAGTGAGAAAAGTTGAACTTTTTTTAAAAGGAGAAAAAAGAGATTTAATAAGTTTATTAGAAAAACAAATGTGGAATTATGCTAATAATTTTGATTTTGAAAGGGCTGCTTTGTTACGTGATCAAATTCAGGCTATTTCTAGTAGTTTGGAAAAACAAGTGGTAGTTTATTTTAAAAACGAATCTATAGATGTTTTTTATTTAAAAATACATAAAGAAAATATATACTTGAGTATATTATATGTTAGAGAGGGAAGAGTTATAGATAAAGATAACTTTAATTTTTCTAATATCATTTTAAAAGATAAAAATGAACTGTGGTTTTTTATTTTAAGCCAATTTTATTTATTTAAACAACAGTTACCTGCAAAAATAGTTGTTTCAGAACATATAGATAGTAAAAATATTGTTAATTTTTTTAAATATAAATTTAATAAAGATGTAAAAATTATGTTACCTAAAAATAAAGATATCTTATCGTTATTAGATATTGCTAAAAAAAATATTTATTTCAATTTTAAACAAAAAATTAAGT